>NZ_CACYJE010000023.1 GCF_902774605.1 uncultured Methanobrevibacter sp. | reverse complement strand
CCGGTTCCATCTTTATCAGGTCTGATGTGAATCCGTCGAATCCGCTTCCCCTGAATCTTGATTTGTAGGAGTAGTTGGCTCTGCAGACATCCTCCTCAGTTGGAGTGTTCGGTATCATGACCACCTTGTCTCCGGCCTTGAATTCATTGGTTTTGTCAAACACAACTTCCCCTATCCCTTCATGGATCAGCGCCATCGGGAGTTTTTTCTCAAGCACTTCGGCCGGCCTTGACCCCTGGTAGTATCTTTGGTCCGCTTGACAGATTGACAAATGGGTTGGCCTTACGATTACCCCGTCCAGTTCTATTTCGTCAATTGCCTCTTCGAAGAATTTCGGGGATTTCAATCGGTATACAATGTTAATCATGATTATCATCTAGGATTGTGTTGGCTAGTTTCAGGTCGTATGGGTATGTGATTTTAATGTTTGTCACTTCACCCCTGACCAGATGTACATCCCCCTCCTTAAGTGTGAAGATCTTGCATGCATCTGTCAGTATATTGGTTTCAGCTTCGGTTAAACTGTTGATTAAATTATAAAGTTTCTTTATATTGAAGCTCTGTGGCGTTTGGCCTTGGTAATAATAGTCCCTCACGGGGATGCTTTCAATGGTCTCGCCATTGACGCTTTCAACGATTGTGTCGGTTGCCGGAATTACAGTGTCGCAGGCCCCGTATTTTCTTGCGGCATCAATATTGTCCGCAATAATCCTATGGGTCACGAATGGGCGAACTGAGTCATGTGTGAGGATGATTGACTCATCATCAATGCCATAATTCTCATCAATGTAATTGATGCTGTTCATCAAGGTATCGTTTCTAGTCTCTCCGCCCTCAATAACAACGATGTCATCATTGCCTCCAATGTATTCATCAATCAAGTTCTTAGTATGGTTGATGAAGTTTTTAGGTGTCAAAACGATAGTCATGTCAATATTCTCGTTAATGACGAATTTCTCGATAGTGTGTATAATGACAGGCTTGTTTCCTAGTGTCAGGAATTGCTTTGGAGTGTCTGTGCCTCCCATTCTAGAACCTATTCCCCCTGCCAGGATTGCTGCAAAAATCATAAAATTACTCCTTTTCAAATATTATCATGAAGTGAGACTTGCCTTCCGCAACATCCTCACCTATTTCAACGTTCAAATGCACTTTTCTAAACCCATGCTTTTCAAATAAGTTTTCAAGTTCAGCATGAGAACATCTTATTTCAAGTGGAGGTCCGAACTGCATCTCTATTGGCTTAAACTCAACAATGGCGAATTTGCCCCCATTTTTCAAGAGTTTCCTTAAATTCAAAACAACTTCATCCATCTCATCAGATGCCTTGAATCCATGGAACACGTTAATCATCAATATGACATCAACGGATTCATCGTTGACGTCAGGGATTTCACAAGCAAGATCAGCACAAATGCTGATTAAATTGGAAATATGATTCTTTTCCTTATATTCCTCCAGCTCAGCGATTGCCTCATCATAAACATCCACTGCATAAACCTTGCCCTCTGGAAGGAATTCTTCAATGGCTTTTTTTGAAATATAACCGTCACCGCATCCGGCATCCATAAAAGTTTCGCTGCCGGCCAGATTCAATTCGGACAATATTTCATGAGAGTCTAAAAATTTCTCGCTTGATTTTCCATGATGCTTATGTTCCATTGTTTTCACCAAAAAATATCTTATAGATTATTATCTTTAAAAAATAGTATATAATAATTTTCAAAAATGAAAGCTTGGGAGTTTTAACAACTCCGTTAATGATTTAAAAAATTAGTTTTTCCCAAACATTATTAAAAAGTGGGATTTGCCCTCAGGAATATCTTCACCGATTTCCTCATTGAGGTAAGTCATTTTAAGGCCATGATTGTTGAACAATTTTTCAAGGTCTTCAGGTGAGGATCTGAATTGTGTTGGAGGTCCTTTCGGAACGTCCCATGGCTTGTAATCCATAATTGCTATTTTACCGTCTTTTTTAACTATTCTTGCAAGCTCATCCACTGCCTCATCCATTTTTCTTGATGCCTTGAATCCGTGGAATACGTTAACCATCAACACCACATCAATGGATTCGTCGTCGACTCCGGGAATGCCCTCGGTAATGTCGGCTTCAATGTTTACCAGATTTTCAACATTGTTCTTTTTCTTATACTTGTCCATGTCCTCGATTGAGGCATCATATACATCCACTGCATATACAGTGCCTTTATGATTGTAATCTTCCAATACCTTGATTGCATTGTGACCATCACCGCAACCAGCATCCATGAATGTCTCATCGCCTTTCAAGTCCAATTCCTGAATTATCTCATCTGAATCCAGGAAGAATGCGCTTGAAAATCCATGAGCCCTGTGACCGTTTTCTGGTTCCATCATATTTTATCACCTAGTTAATAGTTCTTTAAAAAATAGTATATAATAATTTTCAATATGATGAATGATGCACAACAGTTAAAAAATAGTTAAAAATAAGAAAAAAAAGTTATAAGAGGATTATTTTTTCCAAGTTTGTTTTACTCCTCTTCCTCTTTTACTACCAGGTTTAGTATAACTTCTTTTTTGTCTGGTTCTTCTGTTAGTTCCTTTAACTTTTGCCATATTTTCCCCTCCTTAAAATTTTATCATTACAAAATTAGAATTAAATCTATAACAAAAAAATATTTGTTTTCAAGATATTTAAAGGTTTTCTTTAAGTGGTGTATTCCGCATTGATTTTCACATAATCATAGGTTAAATCACAACCCCAAGCGGTAGCCTCACCTTCACCCAAATCCATGTCAATGTTTACGGTTACATTTTTGGACTGCATGATTTTTTCCGCCCTTTCAAGATATGGGGTGTCTTCGAATGCAAGGATTTCACCATTCTTTACAAGATCCACATCATCAACATCATCAGCGATAGAAATGGTCACTATATCAGGGTTCAAATCACAGCCTGAGTATCCGATAGCTGAAACTATTCTTCCCCAATTCGGGTCTCCTCCGAATACTGCTGACTTGAACAGGCTTGATGAGATAATGGATTTTGCAGCAAGCCTTGCATCATCATCTGTCTTGGCATTGTAAACATTTGCTTCAATGAATTTAGTGGCTCCTTCACCATCACGAGCCATTTTCTTAGCCAAATCAATGCACAGGTAGTTCAATGCTTCCTGGAAGTTGGAATCCAGTTCCCCGTTATTGACTACATCGACACCGGATGCTCCGTTAGCCATCATAAGACAAGTATCGTTAGTGCTCTCATCACCGTCGACAACAATCATGTTGAAGCTGATGTTGGCTGCCTTTTTCAATGCTTTTTTAATCTCATCTGCGGGAATAACCGCATCAGTAACTATGAATGACAGCATTGTTCCCATATTAGGTGCAATCATACCACTGCCTTTAGTGATTCCTGCAATTCTAACTGTTTCGCCATTGTTTAATGTGACTTCAACTGCACATTCCTTCGGGAAGGTGTCAGTGGTCATTATTGCCTTGGCGGCTGCCAGGGAATTTTCAGGCTCGTCACCCAATTTGGACAATGATTCATAAGCGACCTTTGAAATTGTGTCAATCGGCATTTCACGGCCGATAACACCGGTTGATGCAATAGCTATTTCATCAGAAGGTATTTTCAAATCCTTGGATATTAAATCAACCAAGGTTTCACAGTCTTTGAATCCTTGATCGCCGGTAAAGCAGTTAGCATTGCCGCTGTTGACGAAGACCGCTGAAACAATACCATTCTTAAGCATATTTTTAGTGTACTTAACAGGAGCTGCAACAACCTTGTTGGAAGTGAAAACCGCTGAGGCAGTACTGTTCGGTGACACGATAACTGTTACGCCGAATTTGCCTTCGCGAGCCCCTGATACTTTAAGATTTTCAATGACTGAAAATCCACCATCAAGTTCTTTAATAAAATCCATAAATATCACAAAAAGCTAATTATCACTATACTGATACTTTACATCCAACTGTGAAGTTTCATTCTGATTATAATCCACACCATCAGTTGTCTTATCAAAATAAACATCTTCAGTACTATTCAAGTTAGATGTCATTTCCTTGGTAACATTCTCGTAATGAGGACCTTCATCCACTGTGTTTTCTTCAAAGCTTAATGAAACACCGATTCCTGCACCTATTACGAAAGCCACCAATGCAACAATCATGACTAAAACAAGTTTTCCACTAGACTTCTTTTTACGTCTAGGATTCCTTGGATTTCTAGGATTTCCATAATTCCTAGGATAAGATGGAGCATTATTACTCATAGGCCTTCTAGGCAATAATTTACGATTATTCCTATTTTTTTGCCTAGAATTGGGTTTGCGACCATTGCCTGATCTTAAAACTCTCTTATCATCTTTATTTCGTCTCATATTTTTACTCTTTATAATTTAATTAAGCCACTAGCGCGTAAACTAGTGCCAATATAACTCCGATAAAACTAAACATTCCCAAACCTAAAATGGACATTAGGTAAGCGAATATGAATACGAATGCAAACACTCCAATTAGCTTAGCCTTCTCGTTTTCAACCAAATTGATCAATGTCCTTGTAAATTCGGAAGGTATATTATATGCATACAGTCCATTGGCCAGTTCAAAGATAACCAATGACAAGGGTGAAGTTGAATCCAAATCATCAACCATTTGAGCTCTTTCACCGGCTTCACGTCTACTTCTTCCAATTCCTGCCCTAATCTTTGCACCGTTATCCAATGCAAACCATGCAGCATCCAAACCTGCACGTATGGCCAGGTCTTTTGATGGGAATCTTGCAATGAAATCATCCCCACCTTCACGATAGCCTTCAAGCTCTCCATCACATTCTGTTTCGATGAAATTCTTAATTCCAGTCATTAAATCAACTAACTGGTTCCTGCCGTTCTTGTTAATGAATTTGGTTGAATCGATTAAATCAATGAACAGATAATTTTCCAAGTCAACAGGCCTTGATTCCTTAAGCTGGAATGGTGAATCGAATACCAATGCATATTCACCGCCCAATTTAGTGAATGCAATTCCTGGAAAACTGCCGACATTTTGAGTGTAATGGATTGCTCTTTCGATTGAAGCCGCACCGGTCATTCCAACAGCGGATATTACTTGAACTCCTTCGGACAAACCGATTCCTATCAATTCAATAGCCACTCTTATCGCATCGTTTTTACTCAGCATTCTTGCAACAAGCTCAGTGGCTGTTTTTTCCACTATTTCTCCTTTTTCATTTTGAATGATTTTAACGAAAATGTCGATTAAGCGGGATGGATGTGGCAGTTCAATGTAGAAGTAACGGTCGCTTCCCATGATGATGTTACTTACCAATGCATATTCCTCAATCTTATTTTCTGCAGGCTTTAATTCATGGAAAGTGTAGTCTTTTGGAAGGTTCTCCGCACCGACGTCACGAACGAGATTCTGCAGGATTGTATCTGAGGTTATTTCAGCTTTTTCCAGTTCAAATAGAATGGTTTGAGTGTAATTGAATAACTCTACATATTCTGTTTCAAGTGAATTGGTTGGAAAAAACTTTGTTCCCACGGCAATGGGGTTGAGTTTTGTTGTAAGTTTGATGAATGACTTTGTTAATCCACTAGTCATCTAGGCCACTTCCCTTCTCCAATTCTATTTCGAACTGTCCTGGTTTTTCCAATAGCATGTCAGGTTTCACTGATACGAATGGGAATTTCCATGATCCTAATCTTCCAGCTATGGTACTTGCAATGTTTCTTGAGTTCTTTTTAATGAACACTTCATCATGTTCGCTTACGCGGACTAAAACATTGTATGGTGCTGATTGGGTTACCTCATCAGCCAACAGGATATTCAATTCAAATGTGCCTGGTTTTGTGAATAAGTCATTACGAACTGCAATTAAAGGTTTCTTTTCAAGACCTAATCTGTCTGCAACGGTAACTGAAATGTTACCTGCATTTTTTACAGCTATCTTATAATCTTTAGGATGAACCAATACAAAAATTACGTATGGAGCGGCGATTTCAACATCATCAACCATTTCCACAATTTTATTGAACATTGGAATTTTTGCAAAAATGTTTTCCAATTTTGATTCGGCATTATTCTCATTGTCGATACGTATGATGGCTTGTTTTGCAATGTTCAATGGGGAAATCTCCAATCCTTCCTTGCCTGTGTAGATTTCCCATTTCTTGAAGTTCAATTCCTTGATTATTTCATCGCAAATATGTTGAAGGACGTTTTTATCTTTTTTAGGTTTTTTCGGTTTACCGAATGTTAATCTGCCATTGTCAATGATGAATGGGATTCTCATAGATGCAATGTTTCTGAATTCGGCAGCATAATCTCTGAATTTATCATTGGATAATATTTTTGCTCTTTCTCGTGTAGCAATGTCTAATATGAAATGGTCTGCATCGTTTCCTGCTGGAACTTCCTCTACGTTTTCACTTTCCAGCAATTTTAAGAACTTCTCCTTATCGTCAATGTCGTGACGTAGGGATGCATCGGCAATAATTACAAATTCATCTTCACTTTCTTCTAATGCTTTTACAGCAGCGAGAATATTTGACATTTGTGGTTGCCCATTTTCATTTTTTCTATGATGAGCTACATTAGAAGCATCTACAACAACTTTCATAATATCACCTAAAAAAACAATAATTTGATTCAGTATAATATATTTATTCTATTCAATATTTAAACTTAATTTATATAATATTCCTTGGATACTTTCCGAATAAGAATTTCTCACCATCAACCTCATTGAGGAATATTTCGATTTCACTATCAGTAATGTTATAGACATTATATGAATTCTTATTTTTCCCCCTGAGTTTAGTGGAGCATAATGATCCTGCATTAACGATTACAGTATTATTTAATTTCCAGATGTTTGGAACATGCTTGTGGCCTGACAGCACCAAATCCACTTCATGAGTGGTTAATGTCTTTAATATGTCACCTGCATCGGACAAAACATTGCGTTCACGTCCTGTTTGAGGGATCGGCACTATGTGATGGTGCAATGCAACAATGGAACAGTTTTCATTAATTACACATTCATCCAATTGATGCTCAAGCCACATGTGCTGCGGTGTTCCGATATGTCCCTTGTCCTCATCAGGTGAGCTGCTGTCAAGTCCTATCACTGTGAAATCCTCATCCATTGTCAATTTCCAGCTTCTCTCACCAACCAATTCCTCGAATGTTTGGTATCCTAGGTTACGGGCATCATGGTTTCCCGGAACTGCAAATAATGGTGCCTCGAACAATGTCAAGTATCTTGTTACTTGCTCAAATTCATTATAGTAACCGTGGTCGGTTAAATCTCCGGTTAGGATGATCATGTCCGGATTTAAATTGTTGATTTCATTTACGGCCTTCATGAAGATGTCTTCGTCGAAGTCGGCAACTGAAACGTGCAAATCGGAAATATGTGCAATTAAGGTCATGATATCTATTGGTTTAATTTCATGATAGCTTCTGCCAAATCGCCTTTGCATTCTTCAAGAGCTGCTCTTGCTTCTTCTTCACTTACGCTGGCGGTGTTTGCCACCATTTCAACGTCTTCGTCTGGGATTTCAATCTCGTATTCAACTTCCACTTCACGAGCTTTACCTTCAATCTGATAGGTTTCCTGACCCATCACATTCATTAAACTTACGCTAGGCTCGTCGATGATTAATTCTTTATCTTCAAAACGGATGATTACTTCTAATGCTCCTGGAAGGTCTTCCATCTTCATGCCCATTTTTTTCATTTGTCTTTCCATCTGCTTCATTTGCTTTTTATTCATGCCAGGTATCATAATAATCCTCTTATATAAACTAACTATTTATAAATATATTATTAATATTATTAAAAGTTACTTAATTTTGGAATCCGTTGACTTCAGTTTCAAATGCTTCTGCAACATCCTTTAATACGTCAGGAATATTGATGCCCTGCGGGCATTCATCAATGCATGCCTCACATTCTATGCAGTCTGAAGCTATTCCAACATCAGGAAGTTTTGAATAATTCAAATAGGCATTTCCGAACGGTGTCCAATCCTCATCTTCAAGCATCTGATGCTTATTGTACAAGTCGAATACCTTTGCGATGTCAATGTTTTCAGTGCATGCATCCACGCAGTATCTGCATTTTGTACAGTCAACTGTGATGTTGCTGTTGATGATTTCGCCCACATCCTTCAGGATTTCCAGTTCCTCATCATTCAACGGGTCCGCATTTTTGAATTCATGAATGTTGCTTTCAAGCTGCTCGAGAGTGCTTGAACCAGTTAGGACAACCTCGACATCTTCAAGGTTAGCAACGAATCTCATTGCCCATGAAACAACGGATTTGTCAGGATTGTATTCCTTCATGATTTTTTCCGCCTCTTCAGGCACGTCAGCTAAAAATCCTCCCTTGTATGGTTCCATGATCATTATTTTCTTATTGTATTTCCTTGCAACTTCCCAGCATTTCTTGGATTGTATTCCTTCATCCTCCCAGTCCATATAGTTTATTTGCAGAAGGACAAATTCCAGTTCAGGGTGGTCGAATAGGATTTCCTCAAGAAACTCGGCGTCACCGTGAGTGGATATTCCAATGTGCTTAATTTTTCCCTCTTGCTTTTTCTGTTCTATGAATGAGTATAAGTCAACGTTTTTCCATGCGTTTTCTGTTAATCCACTTACATTGTGCAGCATGAAATAGTCAAAGTAGTCAACACCGCAGTTTTCCAATTGCTGAGCGAATATCGGTTCCAGTTGTGATTCCTCTGTGATTACGAACAACGGCAGTTTTGTTGCAATCTTGAAGGAATCCCTCGGATACCTGTCGGTGACTGTCTTTTTGAATGTTGATTCGCCAACGCCTTCATGGTATACGAATGCTGTGTCAAAGTAGTTGAATCCGCTTTCCATGTAAGTGTCCACCATCTTTGTTACATGTTCTAAATCAATGCTTGTCTGATCATTTTCATCCAATACTGGGAGTCTCATCATCCCAAAACCTAATTGCGCCATCTTTCAATCTCCTCTTTTTCCTTTTGATATAATTCATGACATATTTCATTGAATATGTAATAATATTATCATTGTTTATTAAATTATTCTTCAGTTACCAAAAGCAGTAAAAATAAAATAAAATTAGAAATATTATTTATTTTTATTTGAACCTCATTATTCCTTATTTCAGGCATATGTATATATTTTCCGAACAATTGCTTACCATTAATAATGCAGTCTTTTTGTGAATAATTTCATCATGATCTTTTTCGTTAAATTAAATCGATTGATTTAATATTTAGTTTATAGTTAATCATTATAATTATTTTTTGTTTCACTGTTCAATAAAATAGAAAATGGAAGAGGTCGATTGAAAATATATTTAAACTAAATTTATAATAATTATTTTTATGACTAAACAGAGATGTACTTGGGCAGGAAGCGATGAGACTTACATTAAGTACCATGATGATGAATGGGGCGTGCCGACTCATGACGATAGAGAATTGTTTGAAATGCTTGTCTTGGAATCCTTCCAGGCGGGACTGTCCTGGATTACAATACTTAAGAAGCGTGAAAACTTCCGAAAGGCCTTTGACGGGTTTGATGTTGTGAAAGTCGCTAATTATGAGGATGACAAGGTTGAGGAACTGCGCTCAAATGAAGGCATAATCAGGCATAAGGGCAAGATCACATCAGCCATCAACAATGCCCAAGTCTTTATTGAGATTCAGGATGAATTCGGCAGTTTCGATGAATACATTTGGGGTTTCACTGATGGTGAAATAATAAAGGCAGAATTTTTAACAGAATCTGAGTTGTCCAAAACCATTTCAAAGGATTTGAAAAAACGTGGAATGAAATTCGTCGGTCCAACAATAATCTACTCATATTTGGAGTCAATTGGAGTGATTGACAACCATCAGGAACATTGTTTCAGATACTGAAATTGCAAGCCCAATACAATAGTGATGTCAAAACGAATAATAATGAGTTAAAATCAATATTAAATTAATTTTGTACGTAGTTTTAAATATTATTTGATTTAATGTATGATTATGGAAATTGAATACATTAAAAATAATTACATATTTGAAACCCTGACAGAAGAGCATGATTTAAGCAATTTTGAATGTGACTCTGATGACTTGAATGAATTTTTGAAAAAGGATGCCCTCAAGCAACAAGAGGAGAAACTGAACCTTACAAAACTAATCACCTGCGATGGAGAGATAATTGGTTTTGTCTCCTTGCTGACAGACACTATGAAATTAAAATTATTAAGGGACGAACTTGAAAAAGAAAAAATTAAAGGTAAATTGAATGTTTCTGAAAATAACCCTGTCCCTGCAATCAAAATTGGTAGATTTGCAATTGATAGAAAATATGCTGGAAATGGTTTAGGAACATATTTTTTAAGAAGTGTTTTAGCCAATATCCTAAAAATTTCAGAAAATAATGTGGGGTTAAGATTCGTGTCTGTAGATGGGTATGCCTCAGCATTTAAATTTTATGTTACTCACAACAAATTTAAAAACTTAAAAAGTGATGAAAAAACACTAAAAAAAATTAACGTTATAAAAAAACAAGACCCTACAAGAACTTTTTATCTTTATTTAGATTTAAAAGAATTAAAATAAAAATAAAAACATAAATAGAAAGTCCTAAAATGGAACAAATCTTTGAGATTTAATTTCTTTAGCCAATTCTTTATATTCATCACTTGGGGCTTTATTCATATTTTTAATTATTTCAATTGCATCTTCACCTTCTATTACCGGTGAAGGACTAATAGGTTTAGCCATATTTAACACATCCTTAAAATTTTTCAAATATGAGAAAATTTTATACTCATTTTAAAATGTGCTCACCCAACCATTATTTAAATATAGAATTTTTTCGTTTAAATAATTATCGAATAAATGATTAAACATGACAATAGTTTAAATAAATTAGTCTTCCAGCAGGATTATGTTTTTCGGGTCAACTGTCAGATACTCGGGAATCTCAAATTCATGATCCCTAATCTGCTTTTCAACCTTCCACCACAAACCGTTGCCCAAGGTTATCTCCCATTCAAATGGCATTTCCAGTTTCTTTGAGTTGGCCGCACTGAACACATTCACATCATCATTTTGGGCTGGTGAGAAATCATGAGCCCTTATTCCAATGTGAGTGATGTTTGAGGATATTTTTTCTGCCACTTCCAGTTCAATTCCCCATTCAAGTGCCTTTAAGTGATAGTCATCTATAATCTCGATTTTGGAAATGTTCTTACAGCCTGTAAGCTTGGCTATCTTGACTTTCTTTGGATTTTCAAACAGATCATATGTTTTTCCTTTCGCAATGATTTTGCCCTGATCCAATATTATCAGCTCGTCACAGAACTGGAATGCCTCGTCACGGTCATGAGTGACGAGAACTGACAAGCCATCAAAATACCTCAGGAGATTGACAAGTTCTATACGCAACTGTTCCTTAAGAATTGCATCCATGGCACTGAAAGGCTCATCCAACAATAACACATCAGGCCCGTATGCCAATATGCGCGCCAATGCCACTCTTTGCTGTTGGCCTCCAGACAATTGCCTAGGATATCTTTTCTCCAATCCTTCAAGGTGGAAACGCTTAATCATCTCTGTGACTTTTGTTCCGTCGTGATTTTTACCCAAACCGATGCCTACGTTTTCCTCAACGGTCATGTTGGGAAACAATGCGTAATTCTGGAAGAGGTATCCCACGTTTCTTTTTTGGGGTTTCATATTGACTTTATTATCAGAATCGAAGTAAGTGGTTTCTCCACCCATGTCCAAGCTTATAATTCCCTTGTCCGGGTCCACTATGCCTGCAATGGATTTCAAGGTCATGCTCTTACCGCAACCGGATGGGCCAAGTATGCCTAAGCAGCCTTTTTCCAATTCAAAATCAACATCCAAGTCGAATTCCTTGAGTTTCTTATGGATATCCACTTTTAATAATTTACTGCTCATGCTTTATTATCTCCATTGTTTTTCCTTGCGTATTGTAACGTAATCCATGATGAAAATGGCTATGAATGATATGATTACGATGAATATTACATAATTAAAGGCATCCCCCATGTTTCCTGCAGCCACTTCCGAGTAAACCGCCATCGGGAGTGTTCTGGTTTGCCCTGCAATGTTACCTGCAAGCATGGCTGTTGCACCGAATTCACCAAGGCCTCTTGCAAAGGCAAGTATCCCTCCGCTGATTATTCCAGGCAATGCGTTTGCAAACAGGATTTTCCAGAAGATATTCCATTCGGACATTCCTAATGTGCGTCCGGCATCCAGTAGGTTGGAGTCGACCTGCTCGAATGCTCCCCTTGCGGACCTGTACATTAGAGGGAAAGACATGACTACTGCCGCAATGACTGTAGCTGGCCATGAGAATGCAATCTTATATGCAAAGAATTCCACAAAAAAGCTTCCGATTGGACCCCTTACTCCGAAAATGTATAGTAAAAAGAATCCCACTACTGTTGGAGGCAATACTATTGGTAGTGTGAAGATTCCGTCAAGCACTATTTTTGTTGTGTCGTTTTTAATCTTTATTAATCCCCATGCAACAACCAAGCCGACAAAAAAAGTTATGAAAATTGATAAGCTTGCTGTTTTCATTGAAATGAAAATTGGGGACCAGTCTACCATGTATTTTTTCTCCTTTAAAAAAAAATGAATTGATTCATATGAATATTTTTAATGCTAAATATATTATCTCATTCAACATTATTAAATATTCACATGAACATTATATTGTTTAAAATCTATTCATGGATGGTGAAACCATATTCCACGAATACGTCCTTAGCTTCTTTGGTTTGTAAGAAGTCAAGGAATTTTTGTGCAGCGTCTGCATCTTTTGCATCTTTAATTGCAGCTACAGGATAAATAACTGGGGTTTTTAATGCATCATCTGGAGCTTCACAGATGACTTTAACATCATCGGTGGATTTAGCGTCAGTTGCGTATACAATACCACATTCAGCAGATCCTTGAGCTACTTGGTTTAATACTGCAGTTACATCAGTACCTAATGATAATTTGGATTCAACATCATCCCAGATTCCGGTGTTGTTTAATACTTCTTGTGCGTATTGTCCTGCAGGCACGGATTCAGGGTCTCCGATAGCGATGTTTCCTTCAACATTTTTCAGGTCATCGAATGATGAGATGTTGGAGTTGGAATCGGCAGGCACGATTAATACTACCTTGTTTTCCAAGAATTGAAGATTGGTATTATTGTCTATTAATCCTTTTTCTGCTAATGCATTCATTTGTTTGTTGGCTGCTGACATGAATACATCTGTTTCTAAACCGTTTTCAATCTGGGTTTGCAAATCCCCACTTGAAGCATAGGTTGGTGTTACTTTTGCTCCAGGGTATTTTTCTTGAAACATTGGGATTAGTTTTTCATCGTAAACGTTTTTTAAACTTGCAGCTGCTGCGAGGTTGACTTCTTTTCCATCTAGACTAGTGTCAGTAGAATTGGAATTTCCTCCTAAAAAGTCAAATAAACCTGCGGAAACTGAACCTACACTAACGACTGCTATAATAAGAGCTATTAAAGCAATGATTAATATTTTATTAGATTTCATGGTTTTTCTCCTTTTAATTGATAATACTAATCGGCATCATTAAATACGGCAATTAAAGATTTGCAGATAAATGCATATTGCACATTGCCTCTCATGTGTGAAACTGAGAGAATTTTCATATGAACAATGTCAGAAAATATAATATATTTTTCCATATCCATCACAAATCATACATAAATTTTAAGTATCCTGATTAGTAATTATAATTTTAACAATATTGATATATAAATATTTTCATATCGATGTATATGATTTCACATCGACCACTCCCCCTAAAAACAATCAATAATCAAAATTAAACAAAAATGGATGTAAATTTTATATAACATTAAACAACAATATTAGAAATAAGGTGATGAAATGTCAAATATTGAAAAAGTAGATGAAATATTAACCAAAGCAGAAGAATTCTACCTTGCAACCGTAGACGGAGACAAGCCAAAAGTAAGGCCGTTAGGGTTCCACCTATTGGACGGTGACAAAATTTACTTCGGCGTTGGAACCTACAAGGATGTGTACAAACAAATGGAAGCAAATCCAAACGTTGAAATTGCAGCATGGGACGGCGAACACTTCCTCAGATACTTCGGAACAGCTGACTTAAGCAAAAACGAGGAAATAGTGGAAAAGGCATTTGAAATGATGCCCGAAATAGCTGAAGTATACAAGGCAAACGGCTTTGAAATGGGAATATTTTTCCTAGACAACGCCACAGCAGAAATCAGGAACATGATGGAAGTAGAAGAAACCTATGAATTCAAGTATTAAGGGAAAATCTCCCTTAATCACAAATTTCATTAATTATTGCCAAAGCATTAAAAGATCTTGGAAACCCAATATAAGGCAATATAATGGTAATTACTGATACTAACTTTTCCTTATCATTGCCAACACTTAAATTGCCTTGGGTATGGCCCCTTAACTGATTTTCACATCCGCCTAAAGTTGCGATGAAAGTGAATGTAATCAGTTCCCGTTGCTGATCGTTCAATCCGTCACGGGTGTAGAAGTCACCGAAACAATATCCCTCAAGGAAATTGTCAAAATGCTTCTGGCCTTCAGGTCGGGCCTCTTTCATTGCCTGAATAAACTCCTTACCAAAATATCTATTCTGAATATCCAATCCTTTTTCATACCTATCTTCTGCATTAGTATTTGATCTTGGAGATAACGGCAAGTCGATTCCCTTTTTATCGAATACCTTAATGACTACACCGAAGAAGTTATGTGCACGTCCAAAACCAACATATGGTACTGATTGGTAAAGCAATTCCTTAACCTCTTCAGGAGTAATGTACTTATTGATTGCAGACAATAATATCTTTTTAAAAGCCTTTGGAGACTGGCATGCAATAAGTGATGCCAAAGTCACTAAAACAGATTCCTTTTCATCCAAAGTGGAGTACTGATACACTTCATCATATGCGAAGTTTTCAAACAGTTCGTGAAACTCAGGGTCGTTTTTCTCTATTCTTTCGAAATTTTCAAATAACTCTCTCATATAATCACTTAAAATAATTTATTCAGGTCTTAATTTACCATAGAAATATGATGCAGTTGCGCCGCCGTCAGCCAGTATGTCACTTCCGGTGATGAATGCTCCCTTGTCACTCATCAACAGTTCTGCAACGTTTGCAACCTCATCGGCAGTGCCGGGTCTTCCGGACGGGCAGTTTGTAAACATGTTCTTGTAGAAGTCGCCTCTAGGACCATTGAACTCGTCAATTGCAAGTGGAGTGACGATTATTCCTGGAGATATTGAGTTGATTCTGGCTCCCTTCTCACCCCACCTGCATGCTTCATACATCACCCTTTTGACGTTGCATCTTTTGGCCAGCTGATATGCATGCAGAGTATCGTCGATGTTTTCCGGTTGGAGAACTTCAAGATTAAGTAATTCTTCTGTTGGTGTTGTTGCAAGTTCTTCATCTATTTTAGCCCCCAATTGCTTCATCCTATGTCCTGATTGGGAGGAAATTGTCACTCCAACACCATTTTCTTTAATTACCTTTCCAACTTCCTCAAGCAATACTGCTGTTCCGTACAAGTCGACTTTAAGAATGGTTTCTATTGGAGCCTGTGAGGGGGAGACTCCTGCTGCATTAATGAAATAGGCAATTTCACCATAGCCTTGTGCAACTTCAATTATGTTTCTAATTGAATCCCTTGAGGAGATATCGCATTCAACAGTTTCAACATCGAAACCAGCTTCAGTCATTGTTTTTGCAATGCTTTCAGCGTTTTGAATGTTCTTATCGCCAATCACTATTTTTTTGCCATGTCCAATTCTTCTTGCAATGGCCATTCCTATTTGGCCGGCCCCTGTTAATAACACTACATCCTTCATAATCATATGTTTGTCTTATGAATTAATAAATGTTGCTATTTGCAACAATAATCATGATGTTACGCATGTTATTTACCAAAACATACGTTTCCTTTATATATTAAAACAGAAAAAATAGCAAAAATCAACAGCCAAACGTCAAAAAAAAAAATAAATTAAAGAAGTTGAATGACAACTTCTAAAACAGTTCACTATCTTCGAGACGTTTTTCAAAGTAATGAGCAGCCGAATCAGCCTTATCTTTTACAATCAGTAAAACAACAACGGTAACTATACCTATTGCCAAAAGAATAACTAATGCCGGCAAATAATTAGACCAAACCAGCCCAAGTTGCGCTTCACGTATCAATGTGATTGCATACGTCATCGGAAGGTAAGGATTCATGAGCTTGAAAAAGTCCCCCATAATCTGAACAGGATAGACACCACCGGTACCTGATATCTGAATAACCAGAAGCACAACAGCTATCGCCTTTCCGACCTCTCCCAATGCGGAGACCAGCGAATACATAAGTATCATGAACACTACTGATACAAGAAGTGCCGAGAAGATAAACAACGGCACATTGGCAATGTAGATTCCCAGGATAAATGACCCAATAATTGTCACACAAACTTGTAAAATACTTAATATGACGAAAATGGACAATTTTCCAAAGTACATTTCAAGAGGAGAGTATTTTGTTCCTTTAGCAACACCTGGCTTCAGCATTGCACAAGTGATTAATGCGCCAACCCACATGGACAATACAAGATAGAACGGAGACACATCTGACCCATAATCCGGCACTGAGAATATCTCATGCCTGTCAAGTTTAACCGGAGAGTAGAAATAGTCTCCAAGAATTGTTTCATTGATTCCTGTGAGTTGTCCAAGGGCATCAGCAGATGCTCCAAGTGAACCTGCTGCTGTGAATAATGCCTGTGCTGCTGAATTACCAAGCAATTCTGCACCTGCTGCAAGGGCCATTGAACCATCAGCAAGCTCCACTGAACCGTCAGCCAGTTGGCTGGCTCCATTTGCAACTTCACCGGAACCTTTAGCCAATTTTGTTGAACCTTCAGCAAGCTCCACTGAACCGTCAGCCAGCTTACTTGCACCGCTTGCGACTTCACCGCTTCCGTTTGCAAGCTTGACATTGCCTTCAACATATTCTTTCACAGGACCTTCCGGGATTAATGATGGGTCAACTGCAGCCTGAATCTCTTCAGAACCTTGTTCAACCTGACTTGCACCGTTTTTAACATCAGTTGAACCTTGTTTAACCTGTTCTGCCCCATTCTCAACGCTGGATACTCCATCTTTAACCTGGCTTGCCCCATCCTTGACCTGACTGGAACCGTCCTTGACCTGGTCTGCACCGGAAGACACCTGAGATGCTCCTGATGACACCTGCGATGCGCCGGATTGAAGTTGGCTTCCACCGCTGGCCATCTGACTTGCGCCTGAAGCAAGACCTTCCTGCAATTCACCAAGCTTGCCATAGGCCGCAAGGTTAATGATTTCAATAATTTTAGCGTTCAAAGCATTGTAAACAGCATTAGAACCAGAATCAGTTAACTTTGCAGCTACAGGATTAGCCTTAACATTAACAACATACTCCAGTTTTGCCTGTTTCGGATCATCTCCCGTTATGGAAATGACGTTTTTACTCAGGTTTTTGGGTATTACAATACCTGCATAATACTCACCCTTGTAAACTCCATCCCTCAGTTCATCTTCAGTTACAAACGTCCATTTAAACTTGTCATTATTTTTCAAGTCCTTAACAAGTGCATCCCCAACATTAATCTTTTCATCCTCAAAAGTTGCTCCCTTATCCAAGTTTGCAATAGCGAACGGCACATCACCAGTGTTTCCATAAGGATCCCAGCATGCCTGAATGTTTAAAAGAGCATAAAGAGAAGGTAAAATTATAATTCCAATTAAAACAATTGTTACGATTGGATTGGAAAATGCTGATTTGAAATCTTTTTTAATGATTTCAACAATGTTTCCTAAATTTCTTCCAGCCATTTGATACCTCATCCTATCCTTTGTTAATGATTTATATTTTTATTCAATAATAAATATTATGTAATCTAAAAAACTCATAAAACATTTTTATATGTTTTAAAACATAATAACTATTAATTAAAATAACGGATGTCTCATATGAAATTAAAGATTTTACTATTTCTAACAGTCATTTTATTCAGCATTGCATGCGTCAGCGCAAGCGATGTGAATGACACGTTAGCAAGCAGCGATGAAATTCAAGTAATTGAAGCGAATGAAACTCCACAAGATACGCTTGCGGTTTCAGATGATGGAACTTTCTCATCACTTCAAGATAAAATCAATAATGCTTCAGAAGGCTCAACAATTACTTTAGACCGAGATTATACCTATGATGAAGGATTCAAGAAAAGCGGAATCACAATATCTAAAGACTTGACCATTGACGGGAAAGGACATACCCTCAACGGCAAATCCCAATCCAGGATTTTCATGATTCTATTCAGTTTACAAAAAGAAAATAAAGTAACCCTGAAGAATATTAATTTTATAAATGGCCATACTGATTACTATGGTGGAGCAGTGCTTAACTTTGCAGGGTTGACAGTTGACAAATGTACTTTCACAAACAACTATGCACGTTACTGTGGAGGAGCAATCAACTCACTGGGATACCTTGACTGCAAAAATTCCAATTTCAATAAGAACACTGCAGGAGGAGATGGAGGAGCATTGTTCACATTATCCTTTGACAGCTCATTCAAATTTTATTATAACGAATTTCCAGACAGGATCATTGATGAAAGATTAGGCTTCTTAAATAATATAGGAGTTAATGCAACCTTAAACTTCCTAAAGGATAAGGTAAGCAATTGCGAGTTTAAAAACAATGTTGCCAAAGGCCGTGGCGGCGGAGCAATATACGCCTTTGCAAATATCGACATTGCATCATCCACATTCACATCCAATAAGGCAGGGGAAAATGGTGGAGCAGTATTTGCGGATAAAAACCTGTATATTAAAAATTCCAAATTCACAGGAAATCAGGCCCCAAAGTATGGTGGTGCGGTCTACTTTAAATGCCATGGATCCACAGGACATTACGATAAAAACGGAAAATGGGTTTCTGAAACAAAATATTATGATAATTTAATCCAAACATCAACATTTGCCAAAAACACTGCAAGCAGAGGAGGTGCGATATACGGATTTAGAACATCCAGTTCGGATAAAGTCCACTGTGCAAAAGCTGTGAAATGTACATTTGAAAACAACAAGGCACCGACGGGCAGAGACATCTACGGAGGAACCACTTCCAAATGTGTATTTAACTATCTGAAATTAACCTTAAAAACAGTGAAAGTTAAAAAATCAGCAAAAAAACTTGTTTTAACTGCAAAGCTTACAAAAGGCAAAACATTAATTAAAGGTAAAAAAGTCACTTTCAAATTCAAGGGAAAAACTTACAAGGCAAAAACCAACAAGAAGGGAATTGCAAAGGTGACCATTAAAAAAAGTGTGCTTAAAAAACTTAAAGTGGGTAAAAAAGTATCCTATCAAGCAAAATACTCTAAATTAAGTGTTAAAAAAACCGCTAAAGTAAAAAAATAATTGAATAGATGATTATGAAAAAAATAATTTTTCATAATTTCTATTTCAACACAAATTTCCTCATACCAATTATACCCAATATTATGGCCATCACAAAACCTATTAAAGAAATCACCGGTATGTCAAATATCCTTGGCCCAAAAGAAACAACTGATGAGCCTACAATAAGTGCTGATATCAACGCTATTATTGACACCTTATCTGTAATGTCAACTTCAAACTTAAATTGCAGTTCCTCATTATCGATTTTATAGATTGTTCTTGTTAGAAGCTTTGGCAATGCCTGAATCATGTGCTGATAGAGAATCAAATTACTTTTCTTGCCTTTTAAATACTGTCTAGGGTTAACCCTCTGTCTGGCGATTTGTTTTGCAATCGGTTTGATTGATGCGAAAACATCGATTTGAGGGTCCAAATTGTGTGCAATTGCTTCAACCATGGAAAGGCCTCTTGCCATTGTGACGAATTCATTTGGAAGGATTACTCCGTAGTCCTGCATGAGATTAAGCAGTTCCTCCAAAACTCCGTCAAAGCGGTTAAGCTCAACACCGAAATATCTTCCAAACAGGTCATTCAAATCCCTTTTCAATGGTCTTGTGTCAATGTCATAATCAAGGATGTCCATATACATCAACTGATTGATCAATCCATCAATGTCCTGGTCGGTGAATAGCAGCATCAGTTCAGAAAGATTCCTTTTGAATTCCTCATCAAAAAATCCCATCATTCCCAAATCAAGATAGCACAATACATTATCCTCAAGAATCATAATGTTTCCTGGATGAGGGTCTCCATGGAAAAACCCGTCGATGAAGAGTTGCTGGAGATATGAATCAAGAACATTTCTTGCTATGAATTTCTTATCGAATTCATTGCCCTTGCTTTCATACACGTCATTCAGTTTTGTTCCGTCAATGAATTCCATTGTCAGCACCTTTGATGAGCAATACTTGGAATAAGTGGCAGGAATGTGTATGTAGGGATTATCCTCAAAGTTCAGTTCAATGCGTTGCATATTCATGAATTCATTATTGTAATCGATTTCCTTGTGAATTGAACGGTCAAATTCCTCCATGATTCCCGGCAAGTTTAATTTTCTGAGGTTGGAATTGAATTTATCCGCATGATTGGCCACATATTTCATTATTCTTAAGTCAAGGTCGATTTTATCTGTGATGCCCTCTTTTTGAACTTTAACTGCAACACGCTCACCGGTCAACAGCCTGGCTTCATGAACCTGACCTATTGAAGCAGTTGCCAAATGTGTTTGTGAAAAGTCTTCAAACAAGTCTTCAATATTTCCATCAAGTTCCTCTTCAACAATTGCTTTGACCTGTTCATATGTTATGGCAGGATTGTCATCCTGCAGATTAGCCAGTTCATTTGCAATTTCTTCACCAACAATGTCCGGCCTTGTACTCAATAACTGACCCAGTTTAATGAAAGTGGTTCCCAATTCCTGAAGCATCAATCTTAATTTAACCGGAATATCATCATCCAACAATAGAATAGATTGTTCCTCATCGCTTTTTCGAATTTTACTTTTAGCGGTTTGACCCAAGATTTCATGGAAGCCATATTTTTTTATAGCTGCTCTGATTTCTCTCAAACGTTCTTTTGTTTCCTTATCCATATTTATCACTTAAATAATCTTTAACTGTTATACGATTCAAACGAATTATATTCAATGTATCATATTCTGCAATTGAGCAAAGAAAAAATTATTTGTTCACATCACTAAAATGAATGTTTGTTAACGTTGGATAAAATACTTTTTGAAAAAAATTGACTAATTTAAAATAAAAAAAAGAAGGTAAATAAAGGATTTTAATCTCCCTTATTCCAGTTTACTATACCATATACGATACAGAGAAGTGTTGACAATATAATTCCAACATAAACTCCCCAAATCAATGGGTCTTCTATTCCTAAAATCATCATTATGCATCACTTCCTTTTTTGTCAATGTTTGAAAATGCCTTATCGATGACCTCTTCTGCCGGAGGTTTGGTGAGTAAACTTACAACGATTGTGAATATTGCAGATACCGGCACTGCTATGAGCATCACATCAATGAACGGCCATGGAGCTGCTGGAAGAATTGTTTCCACACCAAGTATGAATTTACATAATCCAAGTCCCACAGCAGTCTTTTTGAATACAAATATCAACCAGAACAGACTGACGAATGTTCCGGAAAGTATTCCTGCAATTGCCCCGAGCCTTGTGATTCCTTTCCAGTATAGTGCTCCTAAAAATACAGGCAGGAATGCCGCTGCACAGATTTCAAAGAACAGGCTTGTTCCGAGTGCAACTACACTTCCAGGAAGCATGAATGCCATGACCAGTGCCAAGATAATAGCAATCAGAATTCCCACTCTTGAAATGCTTACCTGGTCGAGTTTTTGTTTGGATTTTTCCCTTATTGTACCATAAATGTCCACACCGAATGCTGTACCCTGAGTGTGCAGTTGTGAGGATATTGTTGACATTGCAGCTGCAATCAGGGACAGTAGGAATATGTACACGAACCATTCAGGCAGGGCCATTGTGATGAATGTCGGAATAATCTTGTCGATGTTTCCTCCAACCACATCCACTGCGATCTTACCCAGCTTGTCAAAGAAGTATACGTTTGAAAGTGATCCTACGATATATGCGGTTGTTGGCATGATTGCAATGAATATTCCGCCGATTAAAACAGACCTGTTGAGTTCTTTGTCTGATTTAACTGTCATGAATCTTACAATCAATGAAGGCTGTGCGAGAACCCCTATACCTACACCGATCAATGTTGAGGATACAAGTGACCACCAGAACGGTGTTCCAAACTCAGGGAATGATGTCCAACCCGTTCCTCCCGTTGCCATGGCATCTGCAGGGTATAAGTTGCCCATGCTTGTCAGTGCAGTGTTAGCTGTGTCGACTCCACCAAGTATCCAATATACGAATACGAGAAGGAACACCATTGCCACTACCATGATTGTTCCCTGGAGCGCATCTGTATACATCACTCCACGGATTCCTCCGAAAAGCACATAGAATGTGATAATTATTGACAATATCAATAGTGCTATGCTGAAATTAATCAGTAGGGATGATTCCAAAAATCTTGCTGCACCGATTAATACCACTGCCGCATATAGTGGCATTGCACAGAATATGATTAATCCTGATGCGTAATGGATGAATTTGGAGTCGAAACGTTTTCCCAAGAATTCAGGGAATGTCAGAGATTCCAATGCGTGACCCATACGGCGAGTTCTTTTTCCTAAAAATACGAATGCGATAAATACACCAATAATAATATTTAAAAATGCCAGCCATAATACACTCATTCCATATTGCCCTGCGACTCCACCGAAACCTACGATTGCTGCCGTTGATATGAATGTAGCACCATAACTCATTGCCATGATGAATGGGTGTGTGTCTTTACCCGCAATCATAAAGTCTTCAGAGGAATTGGTTTTTTTGTATGCATAGTATCCTACGAATACTAGAGCAAATATGTAAACAATAAATATTATTGCCAAGATCATAACGTCCATATTAAAATACCTCTAAATTAAACAATTTTTACATTATTATCTTTTAATTAAGATACTTAATAAATATTACTATTGATACATTGATGTACTTTTTTGTACATTATATTATGAAGTATTGAACCTTGCCGATTTCACCGTTGTCCTTGCCATTTTCAACAAATTCAAGCACTGCATCCAATGCATCGTCAATGGAGAGGTCCTTGCCGTTTACAATCAAAAGGTTGATGCACAAGTCATCGCATACCTGTTTATAGACTGCCGCCTTAAGAATATCAACATGCTCATCATCCAAATCCCCCTTGTCCGAATTTACAATCAAGTCCCTGCATCCCCTATAATCCTTGGAGAATAGCTTGAGCAGAAAAACAGGCACCAGCCTTACCAATTCATCATTTGAAATCTCATGAAGCTTGTCTGAAACATCCCTTATCACGGCATCATCCTTGACTCTTAAAGCGGCAAATGACTTCTCATACAATGCATCCCTGAAGTACTCATCAATCTCCAATGCAGCATCACAATACTTCAAGGCATTGTCATGATCCCCCAATAGCTTATACAGTTTGGCCATGAAAACCAAGTCATACTTGTCATCCATGTCAATAATGCGCAAAAGATTATCCAATGTATCGTATGCTTCCCTTTCCTGCTTTAGCAAAACATGACACAATGCCTTGTTGAACCATGCAAGCTTATGGTAAGGTTCAGTGGAAATCAGTGAGTTGACAACATCTAAAGAATCCTGATACTCATTCAATTCCATCAGGCAGTTCGCCTTGAACAGTTGGGCATACCTGTAGTACCTGTCGTCTTCACTGACCTGGTTGAAATAGCCTAACGCTTCCTGATAATTTTCATTTTCAAACTCGACTTTACCTTTTTCAATTAAGTCATTCATATTTATCACCAAGTTAAACTACTATCAAACAACATATAAAAAGCTTTATCAAGCATAAAGTAATAATTTTTGATACCTAAAGTTTTCAAATCTTTTGCTAATTGTAAAAATGATTTATTTCCAGTACCGATATCATAAAATTTATTACCTATGTGAGCAATTCGTCCTTTAGCCATAATATTCCTCCTTTCTTTATAGATTAAATTAATGTGTACTCCTTAAAACCTTAAATTTGCTATAAAAATACCAGCGAAACAATTGATTAACAAATACATGAAAGAAAGGGGGATTACTGTCATGGAAGAGAATAAAGTAATCCAAGAATCTTTAAAAAATACGATTGGAAAATGCTTGCTTAAGAAAAAAGATAAAGACGGCGTAAAAACTTTGTGGAATAACAAGCATGGAAAATTACAACGTGGTGTCTTTGAATCAAGCAGAGTTACTGATTCTGATTTTAATAAATTTAAAGAATTATTTAAGAAAATGAAAGAATCAAATAAATACTCTGAATATAAAAGATATTTTGATGAAGTCTGTAAATT
>NZ_CACYJE010000022.1 GCF_902774605.1 uncultured Methanobrevibacter sp. | reverse complement strand
CTGGAATGTATCTCAATTCCTTTTTCAATCCAACATATTTCCTGAAAATCAGCTCCTCAAGGGGGTTGGTGAAGTAATGGTATTCGCTCACCTTGTCATCCTCAAACATTTCAGGGAAAGTTTCCATGAACTTATCCAGTTTCTCAAGGGGCTTTTCATAATTCCCGTTCTCAATGTCATAGTAAATGTCGTTTAGAATATCCATCACTGGGTTTTCCCTTTCGGACACTTCAATGAATTCCCGCTTTTCCTCATCGCTCAGGCAATCCCACATCATGCGGGAAATCTCCTTGATTATTTCCTTGTTATACGGATGGTCCTTGTAGACCTCGATTTGTGATGAAAGGTACTGGCGGTTCAAATCAGGATTTTCCCCCAGATTGGATTTAATTTTATTAATAATCTCTTCGTACAATTAACACACCTAAAGTTAGTTTAATTGGTAATGTTTTTATATTACCTCTTACCTATTTATATATGTATAAAAATTTAGTTTTATATACTTATTTAAAAAATTTATAGGTGATTATGAAATGGCAAATCAACCAATATTTATCCTTCCAGAAGGAACCGAAAGATATTCAAAAAGAGATGCTTTAAGAATGAATATCACTGCCGCTAAAGTATTGGCAGGAATCGTAAGAACCACATTAGGTCCTAAAGGAATGGACAAAATGTTAACAAGCTCATTAGGTGACGTTACCGTAACCAATGACGGTGCAACCATCATGAGAGAAATGGAAATCAACCAACCGGCAGCAAGAATGCTCGTTGAAACAGCTAAAAAACAAGAGGAAATCGTTGGAGACGGAACCACCTCCGTTGTTGTTATAGCTGGTGAATTATTGGCTAAGGCTGAAGAATTATTGGATGATGGAATCGCTACATCCGTTGTCGTAAAAGGATTCAGAAACGCCACTGCAAAAGCAGTCGAATTATTAAAAGAAATCGCAATCGACGCTGATGATGAAGAAACCCTTAAGAAAGTTGCAGTAACTGCAATGAGTGGTAAAGGATCAGACTATGCAAAAGAACACTTAGCAGATTTAGTTGTCAAGGCAGCATTAAGAATCGAAGAGGATGGGAAATCCGACATTGACAACATCAACATCCAAAGAGTCTCCGGAGACTCAGTGGAAGACTCATTTTTAGCTGAAGGAATCATCATCGACAAGGCACCTGTATCCAAGAACATGCCTAAGGATGTTGAAGATGCAAAAATAGCTATAATGAAATACCCAATCGAATTGAAGAACACCAACACAGATGCAAAAATCGACATAACCAGCCCAGACCAATTCGAGCTGTTCCTCAAACAGGAAGAGGACATGATCAAGGAAATGGTCAACAAGGTTGTTGACTCTGGAGCCAACGTGCTATTCTGTCAAAAAGGCATTGACGACATGGCAGAACACTACCTTAAAAAAGCAGGAATCATGGCTTTCAAACGTGTTAAAAAATCAGACATTGACAGAATCTCAAAAGCCACTGGAGCTAAACTCGTAAGTGACATTGAAGATTTATCCGAAGAAAAGCTGGGAAAAGCAGGTCACGTATACCTTGATAAAATATTCGACCATGAATTAACATTAATCGAGGAATGTGAAAACCCTAAAGCTTCATCAATCGTTTTAAGGGGAAGTACCCGTTATGTTACAGAACAAATCGCAAGAGCACTCGACGACGCATTAGGTGTTGTTGCAGCAACCATTGAAGAAGGCAAAGTGCTCATCGGTGGAGGAGCTTGTGAAATCGATTTGGTCAAACAGTTAAGGGAATACGGCGAATCAGTAAGCGGAAGAGAACAATTAGCAATCTTAAAATACGCTGAAGCATTGGAAGTAATTCCAAGAACCTTAATCGAAAATGCAGGTTTAGACACCATCAACCTGATTGCAGACCTGAAAGCAGCTCACGAAGACTCCCCATTCATCGGAATCAACGTATTTGAAGGTAAGGTAGTTGACATGAAGGATGCTGGAGTTATCGAACCTTTAAGAGTTAAAATCCAAGCTCTCCAATCAGCCGGCGAAGCTGCTGAAATGATCTTGCGTATTGACGACATGATAGCAGCAAGAAATGCACTCAATTCCACCGGACCTGATGAGTCTGGAAATGATGCTAGCGGCATGCCTCCAATGCCTGGTGCAGGTGGTATGGGCGGCATGGGTGGAATGCCACCAATGATGTAAAATCAATAGAATATTTTACATTATTCTTTTTTTTTATTTTTCTTCCTTATTTTTTAATATGCATTATTAAACAAGTTGTTTTTTATTCTAAATAAACTTTAATCAATGTTTTTAATTAATACAGTTTTTAATTATATGTTATTTTATCTAATAAGCTTTAACATTACTGTTTTAATTTTAGTAAAATAATGTAACTTAAAAATTTATTTCATATCATAATATCGTTTTATAGATTAATTTAACTATAATTGCACTTTATTGTTTATTTTCATAAAGTTTCAACCTTATTTTTAAAAATTAAACTCATTTAATTGGATTTGGTAAATAAAAAGGTTTATATAAGATATTTGTAATAAATAATGTTGAAGTGAGATTAGACAGTCTCATGGATGTTTTAAAAAATTGTTATGGAGGTAAAATATTTTGAACAAACAAATATTACTCACATTGCTGATAGTTTTTGCAGTAGTCTTGTCTGCTAGTGCTGTTTCAGCAAGTGAAGTAAATGTTACAGATTCATATGCTACTAACTTAGTAGATGATACCCAAGATGTATCAGTCCCAATGGAGAATACTGCTGATATATCACTGAGTTCTGTATCTAGTGATTCAAATGTTGATAATGATCCATCTAAAGTTTCTCTATCAAGTGAAGAAGTTTTAGAATCTGAAGATTCAAATACTTTATCAACTAACACGGAAGGTAATGATTCATTGAGCAGCAATAATGGGATTGCTACTGTATCCGCATCCCAGCAGGATGTTGTAGGTGCAGATAGTAATGTTTCTTCAACAATAGACATATCAAAAACTGTTCAAGCAAAATCAATTACTAAATATTATAAAGGAACCACTCCTTACATCGCCACATTCCTGGATGCAAGCGGTAAAGTATTAGCAAACGCTAAAGTCAAGATAACCGTAAACGGCAAGTCATATACTAAAACAACTAACGCTAAGGGAGTAGCTTCTTTAGGGATTAATCTGAAACCAGGAACCTACAAGGTCATTTCAGAAAACCCAGTAACTGGTTATAAGTTAACCACTACATTCAAGATTTTAACCACCATTACTGCAAGTGATGTGTCTAAGGTTTACACTGACGGTAGAAAATTCAGTGCTAAATTCTATAAGAGTAATGGTAAGGTTTTAGCTAAAAAGACAATTAAGTTCAAGCTAAAGGGTAAGACATATAAGGTTAAAACCGATAAGAATGGTGTGGCTAAATTATCATTAAAAAAACTTAAAAAAGGTACTTACAAGATAATTTCATATAATACTGACGGTTTAAGCAAAACCAATAAGATTAAAGTATATAAGAAAGTATCTTCCAAATTAGTAACTAATAAATACACTTTCCTTAAAAGTGACTCAAAAACAATTAAAGTTAAACTATTGAACAGCTTAGGTTATGCGCCGGGCAAAGGAAAGGTTGTCAAGTTCACCGTAAAAGGTAAAACATACTCCAAAAAGACCAACAGCAAGGGTATTGCTTCACTCAAATTGCCAAGTCTCAAGGCAGGAGTATACACCGTTAAATACAAGTTCGCCGGAACTGCATATTACAAGGCTTCCAGCGCTTCAAGCAAAGTGACAATCTACCCGTCAAAAACTGTTAAATTAACAGTTAAAAGTGGAACCACTTTCACATACGGTAAAAGTAACACTTTCAAGGTGGGAGTGACATCAGGTAGCGTGCCTATTGCAAGCAAGGCCGTCACATTCAGTGTGGAAGGAAAAACATACACTAAAACCACTAACAGCAATGGTATAGCATCACTTCCTATTGACTTGGTTATAGGTAAGCACACTATTTCCTACTCTGTGGCTAAGGATTCCAAACTCAATGCTAAATCAGGTTCAACTTCAGTGACAATCAAGGAAAAGACACTAACCAAGCATAATGCATACTGGCTTTATGGATCTGACATGAAAAGTGTCAACCTGAAGACTTTAGCATCAAAAGGAGTGACTGACGTTCTTTTGAACTTCAAGGCCTATGAATTATACGGTAAATCCGGTGTTGAAACCTGGATTAACAGTGCTAACGATGTCGGTATTGATGTTCACATGTGGGTTCAAGCTTTCTACTCTGGCGATACCGGATGGGTAAATCCAGTTAAAAACGGCAAGGAGAACACTGCACATTTCACAACCAAGATAAATGAGATCAAAAAATATGCTGCAATCAGTGGCCTTTCAGGAATTCACCTTGATTACCTGAGATATTCAGGTTCAGGCGACAACGCTGCATATAAGAACACTGGCGGTACTGAAGCCATCAACTCATTTGTAAAGCAGGTTAAAACAGCAGTTGATGCAATCAACAAAAATCTTGTTTTATCATGTGCACTGATGCCTGAAACTACAAGCAGCGAGCATTATTACGGTCAGGACTATGCGACCTTAAGCCAATACATGGATGTTGTCATTCCAATGGTTTACAAGGGCAATTACGGCAAAGGCACCGATTGGATTACATCAACAGCACAATGGTATGTTGACAATTCCAAGGGAGCTGACGTTTGGGTAGGTATTCAAACATACAATTCCGATGACGATACAACCAAATTATCTTCATCCGATCTTGCAACCGATATTGCATCTGCAATAAAAAGTGGAGCTGACGGTGTAGTGTTGTTCAGGTACGGAATATCAAATGATGTTAACTTTGACAGTGCAGAATCCTCATCTGCAGCTGCCAAGACAATTTCAATCAGCAATGTACTTACCGGAGCAAATAACTTGAAGAATTTCTATGAAACTAATAAAAGGTTGCCTAATACTGTTACTGCAGGTGGGTATACATTCACTTTAGCCGAATTCTTCTATCTGATGAGTCAGGCTATTTATCAATTAGGTAATTCCAATACAAAAGACATTACTGTTATTAGTGGAGTGTCCGCTCCTAGTTCTCCAACTGGAGACAATATAGATTCAAAGAACTTGGAGACTTTCGTTAAGGTTGCTCAAAATGTTGCAAACTACATTAAAACCAATAAGAAGGCTCCGAATTATGCTTCATCAGATGTGGGTAAGATCATTTACTCAGAACTTGTTGATTCATTTTCACGTATACTGGCATTCTATAAGACCAATAAGAGACTACCGAGTTATGTGACTATCAGCTACGGTTCATCCAGCTCCGGTTCAACTACAGGATCAGGTTCCGGATTGAATGAGAAATGTACTGAAACCAGTTTGGCAAAATACCTTAAGGCTACAACCAACTGTCAAGTTGGCGCATCTGCTATCAAGTCAATCGTGAATTCCGTAACTAAGGGATTGACTAGTGATTATGCTAAGGCTAAAGCAATATTCAATTATGTAAGGGATACCTTATCATACAGTTTCTATTACAGTACCAAGTATGGTGCTACAGGCACTTTAAGTGCTAAGAAGGGTAACTGTGTTGACCATTCACATTTATTGGTTGCAATGTTTAGAACAGCCGGTCTTGAAGCAAGATATGTTCATGGAACATGTACATTCTCAAGCGGAAGCACATACGGTCACGTATGGACTCAGGTGTTAATTGGCAATCAATGGTATGTTGCCGATGCAACAAGTTCCAAAAACTCTTTGGGATCAGTATCTAATTGGAATACCAAGTCATTTAGTTTGAAGGGTATTTATGCTCAAATTGACTTCTAATTAAATGCCTTTTTCCTTTTTTATTTTTTTTCTAAAACTTTTTTTCATATTTTTTTCACATTTTTACTGATATTATTTAGGTTAATCAAAACTTTTTTATACTCTTTCTTATAAATATTTAATAAATACAAAAAATATAAGGTGACTTTCATGGCTGAGGGTAAAATAAGCGAAAATATTGAGGAATACTTGGAAGTTCTCTACCGCAACGGAAGCAACGGAGAACAGGTTTCAACAACACAACTATCAAATGATTTAGGAATAGCGCCGGGAAGCGTAACTCAAATGCTTAAAAAGCTTGAAGACTTAGGTTATATAGTATACACTCCTTATAAGGGGGCAACATTGACTGATGAGGGTATGAAAATCGCTCAAAAAATCACAAGAAAACACAGGATACTTGAAAAGTTCCTATTGGATATCCTGAAGGTCAAGGAGGAAAATGTTCATGAACAGGCTTGTGAAATGGAACACACATTGTCAGATGAGGCTGAAAGGGCATTGTGCACAATGATGCATCATCCGGACTTATGTCCTGATGAAAATGTTATTCCTGCATGTGATTTCGATTTTGAAAGTTGCCAACAATGTTTTTCACAAAAGGACTTTGACCAGGTCATCAACAGGAAATTCAATTTATTGTCCATTTCCGAGTTGAATTCCAATACTGAAGGCACAATTTCATTCATACGTGGAAACACAGACCTTCTGGATGAAATCTCCAATGAGGGCATACGGGTCGGACAACATCTAAAGTATGAGTATAATGAAAACCGCGTGGGCAATCATTATCTTGTATGCATTGACGATAATGAGTTTAACATTCCAAGTGAAATGGCCAATAATATTTTCATTAGGGTTTAAACTCACATTTCTTTTTTTCATAACTTTTATATAATATTTAATTCAAAATTATAAGCATTAAATATAAATTTATTTCTTTTTAGGGTGTTTTAATGCGTGGAAATTTATCTAATGGTATTGTTTCTATAAAGATAGAGGAAGGAAGCAAAAGGCCAATAGCATTGCATGAAAAAAGCAAATTCGGTAAAATTGAGGCTGATTTTTTGCATTTGTCATTGATTGAGGCTTGCTACCTGCAGGAAAAGGGTCGTTTGAATATATATGAGGATGATGTTGAATGCAGTGTAGGGTATTTGATCGACCTTTTAAAGCAGCAGGACGTCTATGGCAAGTATGTTGTCTACAGGGACTTGAAGGACCGTGGCTTTGTAATCAAGACAGGCTTTAAATACGGTTCCGAGTTCAGATTGTATGATCGTGGAGGCGGTCCCGGCCAGGGCCACTCAGATTACCTGGTTAAGATCATTTTTGAAAACTACAACATCAATGCACTGGACTTTGCAAGTTATGTGCGTGTTTCCCATGGTGTCAACAAGAAGCTTCTGCTGGCCATCGTGGATGAGGATTTCGACATAACCTACTACAATATCGAATGGACAAGACCATAGTTTAAATTAAAGAAATCATTTATATTTTAAGAACTTTCATAATTATTATTAAGAATTATCAATCAAAAAATTAATTTAATGTTATTGTTGGTGAAAATATGGCAGATTTAATCGATCCATGGGCATCATTCAGCCTAGATTATGACAAATTAGTAAATCAGTTCGGCATAGGTAAACTTTCAGACATAATAAGTGATGTTAAAAACCCTCAATTATTAATGAAAAGGGGAGTAATATTCGGTCACAGGGAATTCAATGAAATTAACAAGTTAATCAATAAAAATGATGACTTTGCAGTCGTGTCAGGCATGATGCCAAGTGGACAAATGCACATTGGCCACAAGATGGTTGTCGACCAATTGAAATGGTACCAGGACATGGGCGCAATGCTGTCCCTTCCCATAGCGGACCTCGAGGCATACGCCGCAAGAGGCATGAGCTTTGAGAAGGGCCGTGAAATCGCAGTAAACGAATACCTGACAAACTGGATAGCCCTTGGGCTTGACCTTGAAAATGATAACGTAAACGTTTATCTCCAGTCACAGAATAAGCAATTGCAGACATTGGCATTCAAGGCTGCAAACAAAACCAACTTCAGCCAGCTAAGAGCCATCTACGGATTTGAAAACTCAACAAACATCGCCCACGTTCAAGCACCATTGATGCAGGTGGCAGACATTCTGCTGCCGCAAATCGAGGAATTCGGAGGACCGAAAAAGGTAGTTGTTCCCGTTGGAATCGACCAGGACCCTCACATCAGGCTCACAAGGGACATTGCACACAGGCTCCATGAGGAAACAGGATTCCTCCAGCCTGCCTCAACATACCACAGGTTCCTCACAGGCCTTACAGGAGACAAGATGAGCAGCTCTAAACCTGCAACAGCAATATATCTCAATGACGACACCAAAAGCGCAGTCAAAAAAGTTAAATCCGCCAAGACCGGAGGAAGAGAAACCCTAAAAGAACAAGAGGAGCTGGGCGGAGAAGTTGATAAGTGCGTAATCTATGAAATGCTGCTGTACCATTTCATCGACGATGATGAGGAACTTGCAAAAATCAGACAGGACTGCCTGAACGGAACCCTGCGCTGCGGCGACTGCAAGATGAGAACCGCCGAGCTGATGGAAGAGTTCATGGATGACCTTCATGAAAAACAGGTTGAAGCGGCAGAAATCGCAAAGACTTTGATATAGATGTTGGATTTTAAAAAGGAAATAAGATCAGCATTCAGCGAAAACAAAATGGCTATTTGCATATCAATGGCCATTCTTCTCATTTCCCTAATTTTAGGATATGTGCTTGAACCTAACCTGCATGCCTATTTGAACCCCGTTGTTGAGAACCTCTCAAAGCAGGTGGAAACCGGAAACATTAAGCTGACATTCCACAGCATATTCTCAAACAATATCCGGATAGTGTTTTTCATGTTCATATTCGGGCTTTTGTGCTGCTTTTCAGCATTGATTCTGGCATTCAACGGATTCTTTGTAGGGTATTTTGTAGCGGTCAACAGCAATGACATGTTCAAAACCTTGCTGCTGCTTATACCCCATGGGATTTTCGAGTTTTCATCATGCATAATAGCCTGCGCATCAGGATTTGTGCTTTTCAAATTCCTTTACCGCTTCCTGAAGGCATTTGCAAGAAACGATGAGGGGTCTCTTTCAAATCAGTTGTACGAGTCATATGTTGAAAACTTCGATAAGCTCAAACAGTCAATCATGCTGTTGCTTGTCGCTACCGTTTTAATGATAATTGCGGGAATTTTTGAGGTTTACCTGACACTTCCGATAGCGAATTTCATACTTTCAATTTCAAGTTAAATTTTAAATAAAACTAATTAAAAAAATATATATGTGATTTTTTATGATAAGATGTGTTTCATGTGGAGAAGAATATGACGATGATGAAGTAATCTACACTTGCGAAAAATGTGGATCTGTGCTTGAACTCGTTAATGAAATAGATGTTTCAAAAGACATTTTTGATGGTAGAAAAGACAATTTATGGAAATTCAAGGAATGCATTCCAGTAGATGAAACCAAAATCGTTTCCCTTGATGAAGGGGGAACCCCATTCTGCAAATGCGACAAGCTTGGTGACGAGCTTGGAGTGAACCTATACGTTAAAGTGGAAGGATCAAACCCAACAGGAAGTTTTAAGGACAGGGGAATGACAGTTGGAATGACCAAAGCAATGGAATTGGGCGTAAGCACAGTGGGATGTGCTTCAACAGGAAACACTTCCGCATCACTTTCAGCATATGCAGCACGTGCAGGTCTTCGCTGCATCGTATTCTTGCCTTCAGGTAAGGTGGCATTGGGCAAGCTCGCTCAGGCAATGTTCCATGGTGCTGAAGTAATGTCCATCAACGGTAATTTTGACGAGGCACTTGAAGCGATGACTGCTCTTGCATTGGAAAAACATCTTTACCTATTAAACTCAATCAACCCTTACAGATTGGAAGGACAAAAAACAATCGGTTATGAAATCGTCCGTGACCTCGGTTGGCAAGCGCCGGACAGGATCATTTTGCCGGTTGGAAATGCGGGTAACATTTCAGCAATCTGGAAAGGAGTGAAAGAATTTTACGACGCAGGATTCATTAAGGACTTGCCGATGATGACAGGTATTCAAGCGGAAGGCGCATGTCCGGTTACAAATGCATTCAGAAAAGGCGATAAGCGTGTTGTGCCAGTAGAGAATCCTGAAACCATTGCAACAGCAATACGTATTGGAGCTCCAGTCAGCGACATCAAGGCATTGAATGCAATCTATGATTCCAATGGTTATTCTGAAACAGTGACCGATGAGGAAATCCTCGATGCACAGAAATTGCTTGCAAGAACTGAGGGTATCGGTGTTGAACCTGCTTCAGCAGCATCCATTGCAGGTCTTAAAAAACTTGTTGATGAGGGTGTTGTTGATAAGGGTGAAACAATCACTTGTGTGGTTACAGGACACTTGCTTAAAGATCCTAACACTGCCATTGATGCATGCACCAAACCTACTGAGGTGGATGCGGATATAGATACATTAAGAGAGATTTTGATGAACAAATAAAATTTCCTTTAAATCTCTTATTCTTTTTATTTTTCCTTTTAATTCTTTTATATTCAAAAATTAGTTACACTTTTTTTGTTTTAAGTCATTTGTGAAAAACATTTTAAGATATATTCAAGTCACTATTTATGTTAAAATATCATGGTAAGTTATGGTGAATTTATCAAAAATTAACCACTCATTACCAATAGATTTATATATAAGCAAATTAAAACTATTATTAACAAATTTAAATGAGGTGTATAAATATGAGTGAATTACCAATTGCTCCTGTAGGCAGAATCTTAAAAAATGCTGGTGCACAAAGAGTAAGTGATGATGCAAAAGTTGCATTAACCGAAGCAATCGAAGATTACGGAATCGCAATCGCTCAAAAAGCTGTCGGATTTGCTCGCCACGCTGGTAGAAAAACTGTAAAAGCAGAAGATGTTAAATTAGCAATCAAATAGATTTGTTGAGGATCATTTTTTGGGATAGTAATTAATTTTACTATCACTTTTACAATTTTTTTTTTTAATAACTTTTTTTTAACCCTAAAACCATCTAATTTTAACCAATTTTTACAAACCTTTATATACTATGCTAACCAATTTATTATTGTCTAGTTCTCTAGAATTATTTCATTAATTACTAAATTTTTATTTTTAGTTTTGCTAAAAATTATTGAAATTCAGAAGTATTTGTATTGAAAGTCTAATCCCTCTTATTTTTTTCTCGGGATTATATTTAGTGATATATGAATTATTCAAGAATTAGTATTATTAAAGGCTATTAGATTACTCTATAAAGTAATTCGGGTAATTAGAATAGTCGTAATTAAATAATATTATGATTCAATGTGGATTATAATATATGCCGATGGATGGCATAGCCAGATGAAAAAGGAGGTATATTTTATGGCAAACATTTATGTAAAATTTGACACACCAGAAGAATTAGCTAAACAAGCTGAAGAAGCATTAGAAACCGCACAAGCTACAGGTAAAGTAGCAAAAGGAACCAACGAAGTAACCAAATTCATCGAAAGAGGAGACGCAGCATTAGTTGTAATCGCAGAAGATGTAGATCCTGCTGAAATCGTTGCACACATTCCTGTATTAGCTGATGAAAAAGAAATTCCTTACGTATACTTACCAACCAAAGAACAAGTGGGCGTAGCTGCTGGTTTAACTGTTGGTACCGCTTCCGCATGTATTGTTGATGCTGGTGACGCTGAAGCTGCTGTAACTGAAATCGTAGAAAAAGTTGCTGAATTAAAAGAATAGATAAATTCTTTTAAGGATTTTTACGGTGATTTAAATGGAAGAAGGAACTCCTGCTGAAGTCATTGAAGTCTTAAAAAGAACTGGTATGACTGGTGAGGTAATGCAAATCAAATGCAGAATCCTCGATGGTAGAGATAAAGGAAGAATTTTAACAAGAAACATTATGGGTCCTGTAAGAGAAGGCGACATCTTAATGTTACTTGATACAATCAGAGAAGCTAAGGAAATTAGAACTCCTTAAGAAGGTGTAAAAGCATGAGAACTTGTTCATTCTGTAATAAAGAAATAGAAGAAGGTACAGGAAAAATGTACGTCAAAAGAGACGGTTCAATTTATTTCTTTTGTAGCAGCAAATGCGAAAAAAATATGATTAAACTCGGAAGAGTTCCAAGAAAAGTTAAATGGGTTAAAGAATGATTCAAAAAAGTTTTGTAATGATGAAACCAGACGCTGTTCAAAGACGTCTTATGGGTAAAATATTATCTCGTTTTGAAGAAAAAGGTCTTCAAATCGTTGCTTGTAAATTAATTCAAATTGATGAAGATTTAGCAAAAACTCATTATGGGGAACACGCTGAAAAACCATTTTTCCCAAGTTTAGTTGAATACATTACTTCTTCACCATCCCTCGCTATGGTAATTGAAGGAGAAGAAGCAATCACAACTATCAGGAAATTAGTTGGTGCAACCAATCCTTTAGAAGCAGATCTTGGAACTATTAGAGGAGACTTTGGTATGGATACCGGTAGAAACATTATTCATGCTTCAGATGCTCCTGAGTCTGCAGAAAGAGAAATTGCTCTTTTCTTTGATGAAGATGAAATTTGTGATTATCAAATTGTAGATAATGATTTAATTTATGAATAAACTTAGAAATATTTATTATTAAAGAAGATATTATGAAAATCAGATCCCCGATTGTGTCAGTTTTAGGACATGTAGACCATGGAAAAACCACTTTACTAGATTATATCAGAGGCAGCACTATTGCTGATAAGGAAGCCGGTGGTATTACCCAACATATTGGAGCTACAGAAATTCCTAATGATACCATTGAAGAAATCTGTGGGAACTTCATTGCAAGATTAACTATCAAAGATTTAATTCCAGGTTTATTCTTCATTGACACCCCAGGTCACGCAGCTTTCACTAGCTTAAGGAAACGTGGTGGGGCGTTAGCTGACTTAGCTGTTTTAATCGTAGACATTAATGACGGTTTTAAACCGCAAACTTTTGAAGCATTGAACATTCTTAAGATGTACAAGACCCCATTCATAGTGGTGGCCAACAAGATTGACATGCTGTTTGGTTGGGAAACCCATGAGGGAGCATCCTTCAAGGAATCTTTCAATCAGCAGGCTCAAAGTGTACAGCAGGAGTTGGACACTAAAATCTATGAGATTGTAGGCACACTCTATAAGGAGGGTTTCCAGTCAGAAAGATTTGACAGGATCAGTAACTTCGCTTCACAGATCAGTATTATTCCAATTAGTGCCAGGTCAGGTGAAGGAATCATTGAAGTTTTGGCAATGCTTTTGGGGCTTGCTCAGGAATATCTCACCGAGCAGCTGGAAATTAATGAAGACGCTCCGGCTAAAGGTACAGTATTGGAGATTAAAGAGGAAGTTGGATTAGGTCTCACTATTGATAGTATTATTTATGATGGTGTTTTGCGAACTAATGATGAAATCGCTTTGATGACCTCTTCAAATGAGGTTTTAACAACTAAAATAAGGTCTATTCTAAGGCCGCTTCCGCTAGAGGAAATGAGGGATTCTAAAAAGAAATTCCAGAAATTCGATGAGGTTGTTGCAGCTGCAGGTATTAAGATAGCTGCTCCTAATTTAGATGATGTCGTTTCAGGTTCTCCTCTCAGAGTCTTGAATGATGATGAGAACGTGGAAGAGGAAATATTGAAGGAAATCGAAGACATTACCATTAGTACTGAGGATGAGGGTATTTTAGTTAAAGCAGATACATTAGGTTCTCTTGAAGCTATCGTCAAATTGCTCAGGGAATTGGAAATTCCTATTCGCGAAGCAGATATCGGTGATGTTAATCGTAGAGATATAATTAATTCATCAATTGCCTTAAATGAGAATGATGCACACGGTGCAATCATAGCATTTAATGTAAACGTCAATCAAAATTCTCAAGAGGATTTGGAAAACTCAGATGTTAAGCTGTTCAAGGGCGATGTAATCTACCAGATAATTGAAGATTATGAAGCATGGATTGATGAAATCGAACAAGCTAAGAAAAAAGCGTTCTATGATGCTATTATAAAACCTGCAAAATTCATGTCATTGCCTAAGTTAGTGTTCCGTCAAAGCAAACCGGCTATTATAGGTATTGAATCCCTAAGCGGTACCGTTAAACAAGGACAAACTCTAATAAATAAAAATGGAGAATACGTCGGTGTAATAGCCAGTATGGAAGATAAAGGTGAAACATTGCCTTCCATCCCTAGAGGTCAAAGGGTTGCTATGGCCATTAAGGATGCTATTGTTGGAAAACATTTCGATGAAGGGGATGAGTTATACATTGATATCCCTGAAAAACATTACAAGTTCATCGAAAGAGAATTTAAGGACAAACTAACCGAAGATGAATTTGAAACTCTATACGAGTTTGTGGAAATTAAGCGTAAACAAGATCCAGATTGGGGTAAATTTGGTCTTTTTGAATAATAAAATTATTATGATAAAAATTTAAGGAGGAATACCATGGCATTCAAAGTTGTTGTGTCTCAAAAAGCTGAAACTTATCAAGTGGAAGTCGATGAAGCTAATTCCCTTAATGGATTAGTTATCGGTGATGAATTTGATGGTGCAATTGTTGGTTTAGACGGTTACACTTTAAAAATCACTGGTGGTAGTGACAAAAACGGTTTCACTATGAAAAAAGATGTTTCAGGTACTAGAAGAATCAAAAGTTTATTAACTGGTGGTACTGGTTACCATCCTAAAGCTGATGGTGTTAAAAGAAGAAAAACAGTTAGAGGAAACACTATTGCTGATGATATCGTACAAATCAACACTGTAGTTACTCAAGCTGGCAGTAAATCAATAGCTGATATTCTTGGTGCTGATGAAGAAGAGGAAGAATAGTTCTACTATTTTTCTCATTAACTTTTATGTTGAATTAAAATTATTAAAAAAGGTGGTTATCTGTGAACGTACAGTCAGATGTTAACATAGGTTTGGTTGGTCATGTAGACCATGGTAAGACTACTCTTACTAAAGCATTATCAGGTGTATGGACTGATACTCACAGTGAAGAAACAAAAAGGGGTATTTCAATCCGTTTAGGTTATGCCGACATTGAATTTAGAAAATGTCCTGAATGTGATGAGCCTGAATGTTACACTACCTCTGAAAAATGTGAAAACTGTGGAAGTGAAACTGAATTAATCAGAAAAGTATCTTTTGTTGATGCTCCAGGTCACGAAACTCTTATGGCAACTATGTTATCTGGCGCTGCAATTATGGATGGTGCAGTGCTTGTAATTGCTGCAAATGAGTCTTGTCCACAACCACAAACTAAAGAGCATCTCATGGCACTCGATGTAATCGGTGTTAAGGATGTTATTGTAGTTCAAAATAAAATTGATATTGTTTCAAAAGAAAGAGCTATTGAAAGTTATAATGAAATCAAGGAATTTGTTAAGGGTACTTGTGCAGAAGATGCATTGATAATACCAGTATCTGCTCAACAGGGTGCTAACGTAGATATCCTAATTGAAGCTATGCTCAAACAAATCCAACCGCCTGAAAGGAATGTCGATGATACCGCACTGATGCATGTTGCAAGGTCATTCGATATCAATAAGCCAGGTTCTGGCGCAGACAAAATCAAGGGCGGAGTTATTGGCGGTACATTAGTTCAAGGTACATTCAAACTCGGCGACACCATTGAAATCAGGCCAGGCCCAACCAATAACGGTAAGAGGGTCACCCTGAAATCAGAAATCATAGGTCTTGAAGCCAATGGTGAGCAGGTTGAAGAGATAGGTCCGGGCGGTCTTGTTGGTATTGCAACAAAATTAGATCCGTCTTTAACTAAATCAGACTCATTATCCGGAACTGTTGCCGGTGAGGAAGGCACTTTGCCTGACGTATTGGACAGTTTCTCAATGGAAGCTAACCTGCTTGACCGTGTAGTAGGTACCAAGGAAGAACGTGAAGTAGCTCCAATTAAAATCAAAGAGCCATTGATGATTAACTGTGGCACCACAACCACTATCGGTGTTGTCACTTCCGCTAAAAAGGATAATGTTGATGTTGCTCTTAAATTGCCTGTTTGTGCAAGTCCGGGCGATAGGGTTGCTTTAAGTCGTAGAGTCGGCGCTCGTTGGAGATTAATTGGATATGGTATTATTAAATAGAGGTAAATATGGACTCTAAAGAAGTTGTGATCGATACCAATTTTTTTATGGTTCCTTTTCAGTTCAATGTTGATGTAATCACTGAACTTGAAAACACATTACCTTCTTATAAATTAACTACTCCAAGCTTTGTTATCAATGAATTGAAGGGTTTGAAAAGAAATAATAAAGGAAAAACAAGGTTGAATGCGAATTTGGCCTTAAAATTAGCTAATTCTTCAAAAGTTGAAATAAAGGATATTTCATTACTGGAAAACGAAACTGTGGATGATGCGTTACTTAGAGTTTCAGAAGTTTTAGCTACAAACGATATTGATTTAAAAAATCGTGCAAAAAATAAAGGTATAACTGTTGTCTATTTAAGGCAAAAAAAATATATTGCTGTTGAAGGTAAAATATAATATTAATTAAACTTATTAAAGAATGAGGGATTATTTTGTATTATAAAACAACTATTAAGGATATTGTAAGAATTCCACCTTACAGATTTGAAAATCCTCTCGAAGAAGTTGCCATTCAGACTTTAAACGAAACTTATGAAGGTCGTTTAGACAAAAAACTTGGTTTACTTATTTGCGTTAATGCAATAAACGAAATTAGTGAAGGAAGACTCATTATGGGAGATGGTGCATCATACCATAATGTAGTGTTCGAAGCAATTTTCTTTAAACCAGAACAACATGAAATCTTTGATGGTGAAGTAATTGATATTGTTGATTATGGTGCTTTTGTAAGAATCGGACCTATGGACGGTTTAATACATGTTTCTCAAGTGACTGATGATTATATCAATTATGATGCTAAAAGAGGAGCATTGCTTGCTAAGGAATCTAATAAAACTTTAGATGTAGGAGATTTAGTTAGAGCCAGAGCTGTCAGCGTTTCAATTAAAGACGAATCTACCAACAATATTGAAAATAGTAGGAACTCCAAGATACCTCTTACTATGAGACAAACCAATTTGGGCAGATTCGAATGGATTGAAGAAGCTAAACAAAAAAGTAAGAAGGGTAAAGCATGAAGGCATGTACAGTTTGTAAAATGATTTCAAGTAAAGATCACTGTCCTAACTGCGGAAATCCAACTTCAGACAATTGGAGTGGTCTTTTAATTATAACTGACCCGGAAGAGTCTAGAGTGGCCAAGGAATTGAATATTGAAATTCCAGGCGAATATTGTTTAAGAGTAAGATAAGGTGTAATTGTGTTACAGTTAGATACAGAAAACAAGGATTTAATTAAAGATTTAAAGGAACCTTTAGGCAAATTATATCCTGACTTTGAAGATGCTATTGATGAAATCAGGTCTTCCGAGTTTTTAATTTCTGTCGGTGATGCAACTTTTGCAAATCTTACAAAATATGAATTATATCCTAATATTGGTATAATTGATAATTTAATTCAAAGAAAAAATCATACTCATGATGTTATTCGAGCAGATCACATTTTGAAAACTGATAATCCTGCGGGATTTCTCACAGATGATCTATGGGAAACCATAGGCCAAGCTCTTGAATTATCTAACACTGGCGAATGTTATGTAATTGAAGTGGCAGGGGAAGAAGATCTTGCTGTTCTTCCTTGCATCTTAATGGCAAATCCTGAAACCACAATCCTATATGGTCAACCTAACGAAGGATTAGTAGTTTTAAAAGCTCGTGATTTAAAAAATAAAGCTCAAAAGCTTATTGACGGATTTATTGAAATAAATTAAATGAGGTTTTATCATGGAAATCGAATTTATTGAAGAAAAAGAAAATAAATTATTTAACAGAAAGGAAATCAAATTTTATGTTGATTATGATGGAGAAGCAACTCCTAAAGTATTAGACATTAAATCTAAATTAGTTGCTTTATTAAACACTAAAAAAGATTTAATTGTAGTTGACAATGTTCAACCTCACTACGGTGAACCAAAAGCATTAGGTTATGCTAAAGTTTACGCTACCGTAGATGACTTAAAATACATTGAAACTAAACATGTAATTGCTAAAAATGAAGAACCTGAAGAAGCTCCTGAAGAAGAAGCTGAAGCAGAAGAATAAGGTGATTTGAATGGTTAGAAAATCTGATTTATACGAAGTAGATGGAGACAAAATTGTAAGGAAAAACCAAATTTGTCCTCGTTGTGGCGAAGGTGTATTCATGGCTGACCATGGTGACAGGGTTGCTTGTGGTAAATGCGGATACACTGAAATGAAAAAATAAGATTTTTAAATCTTTTATTTTACTTTTTTTTATTATTTTTACGTTTTTAATTATTTTTTAGAAGGGATTTTTTTGGATAATATTAGAAATGGTCGTTTTAAGACTGGAATGACTGATGAAGCGGCAGAGTACACTTCATCTTTTGACGCTGACAAGTTTCTTTTTGAAGCGGATATCAAAACCAATTTTGCACACACTTCCATGCTGAAGCATGAGGGCATTGTTGATGCTGAAATTGCCGACAAGATTTTATGCGCTCTTGATAGTCTTAAAGAAGAAGGTTTTGAAGCATTGAAGTTCGATGCTTCTGTTGAAGATGTTCATATGGCTATTGAAAATTATGTAACTTCTAAAATCGGGCCTGAAGCGGGTTTTATGCACACTGCAAAGTCCCGTAATGATCAAGTTGCATGTGATGTAAGGTTGGTTTTGCGTGAAATGATTGAAGAAATCCAGATTGGCATTTTGGAATTCATTGAAGGGTTAAATGAAATGGCTGGCGAGCATTTGGAAGATGTTTTCATAGGTTTCACTCACTTGCAGCATGCACAGCCAATCACAATAGCGCATCACCTGATGGCTCATGTGCAGGCTCTTAAAAGGGATTATGAACGTTTGGGAGATACATATAAGCGTGTTAACCTGAACCCATTGGGTTCTGCGGCAATGGCAACAACAAGTTTTCCAATCAACAGGCAATTGACCACTGACTTATTGGGCTTTGACGCTTATCTTGAAAATTCAATGGATGGTGTTTCAGCAAGGGATTTCATCTCTGAGACTGTATTCGACCTGGTGGCCTTGTCATCCACTCTCGCTAAGATTTGCGAGGAGCTGGTGTTATGGAGCACTTATGAGTTTGGGGTTATTGAAATGGCTGACGAGTACTCATCAACCTCTTCCATCATGCCTCAGAAGAAAAACCCTGACGTGGCTGAACTTGCCCGTGGTAAGACAAGCATTGCCACTGGTGAGCTAATGACCATTTTAACAATCCTCAAGGCAATTCCATATACTTATAACAGGGACTTGCAGGAAATCACTCCTCACTTATGGAATGCGGTTCAGGTGACTCAGGACACATTGTCCATCGTGACAAAGATGATGTTGTCAGTTGAGTTCAAGGTTGACAGATGTGCTGAGCTTGCAGGCAAGAATTTCGCAACCGCCACTGATTTGGCGGACATTATGGTTCGTGAAAAGCATATTCCGTTCAGGACAGCTCACAAGATTGTCGGAAGAATAGTCAATGAGGCCACTGCAAGCGATATGGCTGAAGAGGACATCACTTCCAAGTTCATTGATGACATTGCAGTTGAATTGGGCTTTGATGAGCTGAACCTTGAGGACGCCCTGATTCAAAGGGCTTTGAATCCTCGTGAAAACGTTCGCATAAGAGCCGTTCCTGGCGGCCCTGCGCCTGAAATGGTTGAGATTGCTCGTGGAAACATTAAGAATTTCCTGAATGAGGAATTCGAAAAACATGGTATATAATTTGAGGAATTTTGGATGAATCTCAATAAATGGATTTTAGGATTGCTTGTTGTTTTCATTTTAACAGCAGGCACTTCCGTTATTTTTGCAGAGCAGGTGAAGGTTTCAGATATCTCATTTGATGTTCCGGGCAATTATTCTGTGGATAAGACTACTGATGATTCATGTGTTTTAAAGAATAACCTGTCAAGCAATTACACCATCAGTATTGTTTTAACCAACTCTTCTGACGCTATTGTCGAAAAGCATTCCCGCCAGGCTTCAGGATTCAGCTTCTTGTCTGAGGAGAATTATACTTCAGCCAATAATTTGAGTGTCAATCAGCAGAATTTTGTTAAGAATGAGTCTTATTTCTCTTTTTACACATTTGATGTTGATTCTTCATCATATATGGTGATTTATACTTTTCCGGTTCATGATGATGAATTGAGTGATCATGTCAGTCCGGTTAATGACATTATTGATTCGATTCAATAATTTTTTTTATCTTCAAAAAAATGTTTAGGTGTACCTAAACTTTATATACTATTTTTAACAAAATATTATTTGTGGATGTAATCATTCGATTACTGAAGCATGAATGTTGTGTAATGGGATATTTATAGAAACTTATTAAATTGTTCCTCAATGAATTCAATAAGTAAAGCTCAGCTCTATTCATATCCCTATCACAACAATCATTATAAAACTAATTTTTCAACTATTCTGATTCTTCTTTTTTGGATTCCACGTAATTTTCATGGATTTCATCAGCCAATTCCTGATTGCCTTCAATGATGGGTCCTGTGTAGTCGCAGTCATAGCAGACCCATTGGGACCAGTTTTGAGGGATGATCCATTTCACATTTCTGGAACCGCATCTGGGACAGATTTTGTGCATCATAATAATTAATTGTTAACAACTATTTATTAAAATTAATGTTTCCGTCCGGTTACTATTTTGTCTTGTAGAAACTCCAAATCAAATCAAGGGCCTCGCCCGGCTCAAGTGCGCCTGAACGGGTCTCCCTGAGTATCCTCTGTATCGAGAATTTCTTCATGTGGGGGAACTTCCTGTGCACCTCATACAAAAGCGGACAGCCGAAGCCTTTGAATGTCATTAAATCATAGTTTCGGATTAAGGATTTTATCTCTTGCTTGCCGACACTTAAACTTGCCGGTAGGTTCAATCGATATAATGAATCCTCTTGCATATTTATGCATTGGCTGCCGGTTGCAAGCATATCACCAAAGACAATTATAGGTATTTCATTATCTTTCGCATACTGCTTAACAAGGTTGCCGGTGTTTTTGGAGCATCTTCCGCAAGGATGAACATTGCCCGTGAAGGACTCTGAGATGACCTCGCTGTAGTCCGCATCGATGTATTCATGGGAAACGTTAAGGGATTCGGTAACCAGCTTGATGTTCTGCTTGAACTGCTTTGGCAGAATGATGGTTCCCGGATCAACCGTAACGGCCACCGGATTGAAACCCAATTTTTTAGCTAAAATAAGAGAAAAGCTGCTGTCAACACCGCCTGACAGTGCAACAACAGCTTCAGTATCTGGAGACTCGCTGAACTCATGCCCGGCGAAATAATCATCGAAGTTGAAACTGTAAATGTTGTCCAGCTTATAGTCAATGGTTTTTCCAAGATTTTCCAAACCGACCATATTCAAATCAAGGTTATTTATGGTTTTTTTTGACAGTCTTAACTTGTATTCCTTGTTGAGAAAATCTCCATAGGATTCCACATGTATGCTTTCAAGACCCAGCTTTTCACGGAGCTTGCCTACAACCCAACCTCCCTTGCCGATAATGGCTGACTTGTCTGGACGGTCTTCAGTAATAATCCACATTTCATTGGTGTTTTCATTGTAATGCAATTCATCAATGAAAATGTTCACACTGTCATGGCCGATTTCGCTGCGAATCCTGTTGACTTCATCCAGAATGAATTTTTTTGTATACATCATAATTAATTATGGTTCAACTACCTTAAATAATAAACTTTTAAGGAGCCTGACCTCCTCACAGGTCATGTTGGATGTAACATTCATCTCCCATCCATTAACCAATCCGATTAGGTCATCGGCTTTTTCGGCTCCCTTGTCAGTTATTTCAACGATTTTCTTACGCCTGTTTGACGGGTCTTCCCGTCTTGTAATGTAGCCCTTGTCCTCAAATCTTCTTAAAAGCTTTGCGGTGTATCCTTCACTGACCTTGAATAGTTCCACCAATTCCTTTTGGGTTGTCCTGTCGCTATAGTGTATTCTGATTAGAAAAGGAAGTTCCGCTTTTGTAATGTCCTCATCATCAAATGCCTCGTCAATGTACTTGCCGTAGCTGGCAATCATTTCCTCAATGTAATGGTATATGAAGATGTTTTCGATATTGTCCTTTTTAAATTGGTTTGGCAATGTCATATTAACCCTCAATATGATATTTGGCGGTTCTTGTAAATAAGAGTATTAAGTCAACCGCCATGACAACAATGGCAGCAAGCATCACATACTGAACGCCCATTCCCGCAACAACCGCTCCCGCAACGGTTGTGCCCAGAGTAACTCCAACATTTCCCATGCTTAGGAATATTCCGTTTGCAAACTCAGGAGCGTCAGGGGCTGCTGACACCATCCAGTATTGTGCGATGTCGTTGCCTATGCCTGCAAGCAATCCCCAGAACACCATCAGGATTATCACAGGTATCTTCATGCCGCCGAATGCGAACATTCCAATCATCAATATTGAAAAAGCGATTGGGAAAATCAATAATGTTGATTTTGTCCTTGAGTTCAAAAGCTTTGCTCCAAGCCAGTTTCCAACTATTGATGCAACACCATAAATAAATAGGACTATGCTCAATTCTGTTCCGAATATGCTTGTTATGGAGTTCAGGAATTCAGAAATGTATGAATAGGATGTGTACATTCCCCCATTCAGGAATATCACTCCAAGAACTGATATTATGAACACTCCGGTGGTTGCCACTTTCACCTGTTTTCCATAGGACTGCTCTTTTCCCGGAAGGCTTGGGAAGAATATGACTGTGGCTATCAGTGCGACGAGTGTCACTAGGCTGAACCACAGCATCGAGAACTGGTAACCGAAATTGGTTGCAACGAATGTTGTTATCGGAACTCCAATGATCATTCCTGCTGAAACTCCCATGATGACCTTGCTCACTGCATCCTGCGCCTTTTCCGGCTCAACTATCTCAGCAGCCACTGTAAGAGCGAGTCCGCAGTATATCGGGTGGAATACTGCAGGGATTATTCTGCACACCAGCGCGATGTTGAAGTCTGTGACGAATGCTCCAATGGTTGAGAATACTGTAAAAACTGCCAATACCAATATGAAGCTTTTCTTTCTGTCGAATTTTGAGAACACCAGTGGCATGAATATTCCGCATATTGCTATTGTCAGGGCGAACAGGCTTACGAACAGTCCTGCCTGGGTGATGTCAACGTTAAAGTACTGTGCGATTTGAGGGAGTATTCCAACCACTCCCATTTCTGTGCTCAGAACTCCGAAGGTACCGAGCATCATGATGTATATTATCAGGTTTTCATTTTTCATAATCAGTCTCCAAATACTTTCATAAGATAACTCTTTCATAAGGAAAGATTTATATATTATCATATTCAACTCATTATTATATAAAACTTATGGTGAAATTATGGAATATGTAAAACTATCAAACGGTGTGGAAATCCCACAATTAGGATTCGGAGTATTTCAAATTCCTCCACAACAAACAAAACAAGCCGTAGCAAAAGCAATACAAGCAGGATACAGGCACTTCGACACTGCACAAGCATACTTCAATGAAGAAGGAGTGGGCCAAGCAATAGCCGAAAGTGGAATTCCCCGTGAGGAATTCTTCATAACCACAAAGGTATGGCACTCACACCACGGATACGAGCAAACCAAAAAGGCATGCGAGGAATCCCTGAAGAAATTGCAGACCGACTACATTGACCTATACCTGATCCATCAAAACATCGGTGACGTATTCGGAACCTGGAGGGCAATGGAGGAACTATACGAGCAAGGCAAAGTAAAAGCGATTGGAGTATGCAACTTCACCGAAACCCGATTCACAAACATGGCACTTCACAATAAAATCAAGCCAATGGTGAATCAAATAGAAATCAACCCATTCTACCAACAGCAAGGAACCGAAGACTTCCATGCTAAATTCGAAACCCTAATCGAATCATGGGGTCCGCTAGCTGAAGGAAGAAATGTAATATTCAAAAATCCGATATTGGCTGAAATAGGTGAAAAACACGGCAAATCAGTTGCGCAAGTCATAATAAGATGGATCATTCAAAGGGGAATAATAGTATTTCCAAAATCATTGAAAGCCGAAAGAATGCAGGAAAACCTTGACGTGTTCGACTTTGAACTGAGTGAAGAGGACATGGAAAAAATCAAAGAGCTGGAAACAGGTGAACCAATAGCATACATCGACACACCCGAATTCGTAGAGTCAATCTCACAATTCGGAGTATAAGCAATGAATATGCCATCATTTTTCCATTAACTTTTTTAATTTTCAACTTCAAAATAATACTGAGGAGATTGTATTATGGAATATCGTGAATTGGGCAACACTGGAATAAAAGTATCAGAAATAGCTTTCGGTGCTGAATTTCTAGTGGAAAGGCCATACGAAGACACTGAAGAATTAATCAAGGCATGCGAGAAAGCAGGAATAAACTTTGTAGACTGCTGGATGAGTGAACCCGACGTAAGATCCCACCTTGGAAGGGCAATCAAGCCCAACCGTGAAAACTGGGTGATACAGGGACACATTGGATCAACCTGGCAGAACAACCAATACGTCCGAACAAGGGACATGGACAAGGTGATACCTGCATTCGAGGACTTCATGGAAAGGTTCCAGATGGACACTTTGGATTTCGGAATGATACACTACGTTGACCAGATTGAAGACTATGAAAACATAATGAATGGACAATTCATCGAATACGTCCGCAAGCTAAAGGACGAGGGAACCATAGCACACATCGGACTGAGCACACACAACCCGGATGTGGGAATTCTGGCGGCCAATAATCCTGAAATAGAATTGCTGATGTTTTCAATAAACCCTGCTTATGACATGTTCGGCGCAATGGACGACATCGAGGAATACCGCAAGGAAGACGCATACACCGATTCAATGTTCGGATTGAACCCTCAAAGGGCAGAACTCTACCAGACATGTGAGGAAAACGGCACAGCACTGACTGTAATGAAAGGATTTGCAGGTGGAAACCTATTGTCCGATGAGACCTCACCCTTCGGAGTGGCATTGGCACCGATTCAATGCATACACTACTGCCTTGAGCAGAAAGGAGTCAACAGCATATTCGTAGGTGTCAAAACAGTCGATGAGCTTGAGGAATCATTGAAATACTGCACTGCAACCGAAGCAGAAAAGGACTATGCTGAAGTTTTAAAGAATGCTCCTAAACACTCATTCGAAGGACAATGCACATACTGCGGACATTGCCAGCCATGCACATCTGAAATCGACATTGCAATGGTTAATAAGCTATTCGACCTTGCCAAAAACCATGATGAAGTGCCTGCAAGCGTCCAGGAACATTACAATAACCTGAAATTCAATGCGACAGACTGCATTGCATGCGGGGACTGTGAACCGAGATGCCCATTCAACGTTCATATAATTGATGTGATGCTTGACGCACAGGACCTGTTTGGATTCTAAGTGATAGTATGCAATACCTGATATTGAACAACGGCGTTAAAATGCCGATATTGGGATTTGAAGTGCATCAAATCCCTCCTGAAAAAACCAAGCAGGCAGTCATTGATGCCATTGATGTGGGCTACAGGCTGATTGACACTGCTCAAGCCTATGATAATGAAAGTGAAGTCGGCGAAGCAATCAGGGAATGTGGAGTTGCGCGCGAGGATTTGTTCATCACAACAAAGGTATGTGTAGGAAACTACGGCTATGACAACTGCAAAGCATCAGTTTTAGAGTCCCTAAAAAAATTAGGCCTGGATTATATTGACCTCGTATTGCTGCACCGCCCATGCTCCGATTATTACGGTGCATACAGGGCATTGGAGGACTTGTACGGGGAGGGATTGGTTAAGGCAATTGGTGTGTCAAACTTCAATCCCGAAAGGTTAACCGACATATGCCTGTTTGGCCGTGAAGTGATTCCTGCAGTTAATCAGGTTGAAGCCAATCCATTCAATGCACAGTATATTGCTCAGGCCAACATGGAGAAAAACGGTGTTCAGATGGAGGCATGTGAACCATTCGCTGAAGGAAATAATGACATTTTCAACAATGAGATATTGGTCAGGATAGCAGAGAAGAACAATAAGACCTCCGCACAGGTCATGTTGAGATGGCTGATAGAGCGAAGTATTGTGGTTTTATTTAAATCCACTGATAAGGATATGATGGCTGAAAACATTGATGTTTTTGATTTTGCATTGGATGATGGGGACATGCTTGAAATCATGAGTCTGGATAAACGGTAAAGCATGCTTTTCAACCATAATGATTCTGAAATTGTTGAATTTACGAAAATCAATAAGATCAAATTTTAATTAAATTAATGATTTTTTTGATTATTTTATCTTTAAAATTCGAGAATACCTCGACTTCTGCAAGTCGGGGATGAATCGAAAAGTTGGGTGTACTTTTGTTAATTGTCTATATAATTAGTTATTTTTTAAAATAAGCTTTTTTTATAAGGTATTTAGGGGGATTATTATATTCACTATACTTTTTGATTTTCATATTGATATTGGAAAATTAATACGTCGAATAAGAAGAGACAATTACTTGTCTCCCCTCTTCTAAGAACCGTACGTGTCCCTTTTAAGACATACGGCTCAAGCATACTTATAAGAATT
>NZ_CACYJE010000021.1 GCF_902774605.1 uncultured Methanobrevibacter sp. | reverse complement strand
TTTTTCAACAAGGAATTTGCTGAATTGGTGATATGCGTTTTGTATTTTATTGTTTTTTCTGTTCAGCCATTTGTAGTATTTTTTTAGTGTTTTTTGATAGTTTTGGCTCATGTATTTTTGTCTGGATAATTTTCGTTGATATTTTCGGATCATCTTGTCTTCTTTGTTTAAGTCGAGATTGGCTATTTCTTGACCGTTGGAAAGTGTTGCAAGATTTTTTAAACCTAAATCAATACCAATATTTTCACCGGACTTTTCTAAATATTCTACTGTTGTGGTTATGTTTATTATTGCGTAATATTTTCCGTTTTCCTTTTTAACGGTTACATTGTTGATTTTACTTTTTTTCAGTAGTTTTTTGTATTCTTTGCTTGTGCGGTAGTGTACGTATCCTTTTTTTCAGTAGTTTTTTGTATTCTTTGCTTGTGCGGTAGTGTACGTATCCTAATTTTGCTAATCTGATTCTTTTATTTGTTATTCTTATATTATTGCTGTTTTTTTGAATTCTAAATGATTGTTTAGGGTTTTTCTTAGATTTGAATTTAGGATAGTTGTGTGTTCCTGAATAATGAAGCTTACAAAATCTTCACTGTTAAGGGAGAGATTACTGCTAAGAATAACTGGTTTGGAAGCAATGCTACAAATTACTACAAAATACCTGAAGATGTCGGAATTGATTTGGAAAACTGGCTATTCTTAAACGCTACAGCCAATCCTAGCAAACTTAATCCAGGTGAAAAATCTGCAATCACTTTTAAATTATACTCATTTGACGGCAGTGGGATCAGTGATTATGATGCTTCAAAAATGAACATTGCTTTGGATTTATCCCAGACACTTGGCCAGCTTGATAAAACTTCCGCTCCAATAGGTGAAACAATAACCTACACTGCTAAGGAAGGGGGCGCTGCAACCGTAACCGGTAAATTTGAAACCGCATCATATACAGTCGGCTTGACAAATGTTGATTCAAGACAGGCAACCAGCATCACAGCTGCTGATGTGTCCACAACATACAAAGTCAACAAGAACTTGGTAATCACTTTAAAAGATGCTAAAGGCAAGGCAATCGCTAATGCTAAAGTAACTGTTAACTTGAACGGTGCTAAAACCTACACTACCGACAAGAACGGTCAGGTCAAGGTGTCAACCAAGGGACTTGCTCCTAAGAAGTATTCCGCTAAGGTCACATTCAACGGCAATGCCAATTATCTCAAATCAAGCAAGACTGTCAAGGTCACCGTTAAAAAGGCAACTCCTAAATTGACCACCAAAAAGAAAACCTTCAAGAAATCAACTAAAACCAATAAATACGCAATAACCTTAAAGGACAATACTGGAAAGGCAATCAAGAAGGCTAAAGTCACCCTGAAAGTCAAGGGCAAAACCTACAAGGCAACCACTAACAGCAAGGGTAAGGCTACCTTCAAGATTAAAAATCTCAAGAAGAAAGGAACCTACAAGGCTAAAATAACTTACAAAGGAAACAAATACTTTAAGAAAGTATCCAAAAAGGCCAAGATTAAGGTTACTGTCGCATTCAAGACAATATCCTCAGGAAGCAAGGACAAGGCAACCGTTAAGAAAATCCAAAGGGCTCTAAAAAATAAAGGTTACTATACAACCTATAAAGGACATACCTTGGCAATTGACGGTGAATTCAGCAAGAACACAGTAAGATCCATCAAGCAATTCTAAAAGGCTAAGGCCTTAAGGTAACTGGTAATGTTGACGAAAAAACAACTAAAAAACTTGGAATAATTTAAATAAGGATTAATAGTCCTTATTTCTTTTTTTTATTTTATTTTTTAAAATTTCGGTGAAACGTATTCCCAAACTTCATCAAAACTTGTTTTAACGCCGAGTTTGGTGTATTCTCGGACTAATGTATTGATGTCTCGTTCAAGCAGTTCCTTTGAAATCGGATTGTCCAAAACCACGGATTGGGAAACGTCGATTATGATTGGCTTTTCATCCAAATTAAGAATATTGTAATTTGATAAATCCCCATGAACCAGCTTTGCCTCGTTTACAAAGAGTTTCAGTTGGACCAATAACTGGTTCCAGAATTCCTCGGGATTTTCAGGTGGCTGGTTTTTAACGGGCTGTGCAGGGTTTCCATCCTCATCGCCTATGAATTCAATGAGTAAGACATTGTTCGCACTGGTTATCGGTTCGGGAACGTTGACTCCTGCATTGTATAATCTGGTGAGGTTCTTGAACTCCTTCGTTACCCAGGAGTAGATGATTTTCCTTTTGTTCTTGGTTTTTACGTTGAACCTTGGATCGCCTTTGAGGTAGTAATCCATTTTCTTAAAATCGGATGTTGCAATGCGGTAAATTTTAACTGCAACGAATTTCTCGTCATCTGTGATGCCTGTTAGTACATTCGCTTCCTTGCCTGTGCTTATCGCACCGTTTAAAACATCAATGTGGCCCTGGTTAGCTAATTTGTAGAGTGTTTCCAAGGTTATCTTGTCGAAGATTTCATTTCCTGTTTTTCTCTCAGAATTGTCCTTTTTTCTTTTTTCTGAGTGAATCTTTGCATGCTTGGCATCTGCTTTGGCTACTTTAGGGTCCATATGATCAAAAAAAATAAGTAAGTGAGACTACATTTTTAAGTAGCCTTTTCTTTCAAGCCAGTTGGATTCGGTTTTGGTGTATCTCCAGATTACATCCGCTTTTTCGTCGGATTGGAAATCCCATGGTTTCACAAGAATCACGTCTCCTTCACGAATCCAAATACGTTTTTTCATTTTTCCAGGGATTCTGGTCATTCTAATGTTTCCGTCAGCACAGCGGACTTTTAATTTACCGTGTCCCATGATTTGTTCAACTACTCCAGGTATTTCTCCTTTTTTAGGAGTTCTTACCCTTCTATACTCTTGCTGTTGATTGTTATTAGGTCTAGACAAATACTCTCCTCCAAAATAATAATGGTAATTTTATCCATAAGATTAAATTATTTATATTTATATTAATATATTATATATTAATTTATTGATTACTAGGGTATTTATTATGGGAACTGAATTTTTAAAAATCAAGGAATGTGATGAAGCTATTGACATTATCAAAAAGCTGTTCGATGAGAATTTGAAACCTGAAAGCGAGGAGATTCTCGTTACTGAAGCCTATGGCAGGGTCTTGTTTGAGGATGTCTACTCCAGAATGGATTTCCCGCCATTTGACAAGGCGTTGAAGGATGGTTTTGCAATACTTTCATCCGACAGTTTCGGAGCCTCTGAGGAGTCCCCAAACACAATTGAGGTAATAGACTTTCTTGAGGCAGGCGCAACTACCGACAGGAAGGTTGAAGCGGGCAAGTGCATTGAAATCAGTACCGGTGCGGCCATGCCTGAAGGTGCAGATGCCGTATTGATGGTTGAGTATGCCGAGAAGGGCGATGGTGAGGTCAGCCTTTTGACTACCGTGACACCGTCACAGGATGTTGCCAAGAGGGGTTCCGACATCGAGGAGGGCAAGCTGATTCTCCACAAAGGTGATGTCCTTAATCCGGGCAAGATCGGCGTTCTGCTGTCACAGGGCTTTGAAACAATAGAGGTCTATAAAAAACCGAGTGTTGGTATAGTCTCATCAGGAAATGAAATCACACTTCAGGGCGAAGAGCTAGAATATGGCAAGATCTATGATGTAAATGGTGGGATGATTAAAAACGATGCAGTTTCCTGCGGCGCAGATGCAAGATTCTTGGGCATCATGAGGGATGACTATGGTGAGGTTAAGGATAAGATCACAAAATCCCTCGAGGAAGTCGACATTCTCTTCTGCTCAGGCGGAACCTCAGCAGGACTAGGCGATGTACTCAAGCATGTTCTAGATGAGCTCGGTGAAGTTCACATTCACGGAATATCAGTTCAACCCGGCAAGCCAACAATCGTCGGTGTAATCAATGAAAAACTCGTAATAGGACTTCCAGGAAACCCAGTCTCCGCATTGATGATATTCAACGCCTTCGTGGCAGAGCCACTCACAAGGCTTGCAGGAATCGACAAGGACTTCGAGTTGGAAACAGTCAAGGGAAAGATAACAAGAAGAATCCACTCCCAAGTCGGCAGAATGCAATACCAGCTTGTGAAAGTCGATGGTGAAAACATCCAACCGATATTCAAGGATTCAGGAGCAATATTCTCACTCTCCACAGCAGACGGCTATGTGAAAATACCAAAACTCGTCGAGCTCGTGGATGAAGGCGAGGAAGTCGAAGTTTATTTATTCAATTAAAATTAATAATATTAATTAAAAGGTGCTAATTATGGATTATGAAGTGAAAGTAATTCCCGAACAGAAACTAGGAGTAATCAATTGCAAAACCCCAATTAAAGACTTAGGAATATTCCTCTCAATACTCATGGATTGGGTTGACACAGAAGAGATAGTCACAGACGGAGACCCATTCATTGTCTACTTCTCACCAAGACACGAAGTGAACCAGGGGGATGCGGTCTATGACGTAAGCATACCTGTTAAAGACGACCCTGATGAAACCGACAGGATCCGTGTAGTTGACATGATTGAAAACAAGGTCCTTGCGGGCACACACTACGGCTCAACAGACACCATCATGGACACCTATGCGCAATTGGTTGAAGTGGCTCAGGAAAATCATTATGACATCATCGGTTCTCCAAAGGAAGTTCTAATCAAGGGTTTGCACAATTGCGACAATGAAGAGGAGTATATAACTGAAATACAATTGCCTATCATTGAAATGTAGGTGGCATCATGGTTAAAAAAGAAGAGTTTGACTTGGATGAAGAGGTCAAGATACTTGCACGCAAATCCAGAATCAACATGCAAAAGACAGAATATTCCTATCAAAACAGGCTTAAGGAACTTGATAAGGAAATAGATAAGGTAGTTTCAGACAAGATTAAATCATTCGATGATAACAGGAAATCCACTGAAGAATTCGAGGAAATCGAATTCAAGCATGAGACAATAAACAGATACAGGGAAAAATTAAGGAAAATCTAATTTTTCTCACAATACCTTTTTTTTAAAACAAGTTTACGAATTCCTCCAATGGAATCGCCAGTGAATACTTGCTGAACGGATTGACTGCCACGCCATAATACTCATCACAGTCATTTTCAATCATTTCAGCCAATTTTTCAGAGGCAATGTTAAGGACAGTGAATTCAACATCCGCCTTCACCAGCTCATCCTCATCACTGAACACTGCAATGAACTCGTCATTGTTCTCATTGGCAAATTTCAATGGCTTGAACTGGAAATCATCCTCACTGGAGCTTATGACTTCAATGGGCATTATGAATTCCGCCTTTTTCAGTTCCATAATTAATAATTCATCATCGCTGATGCTTGCCTCATCGGCAGGCATTGATATTAACTCCTTCAGCCTGGAATTCATTGGCCAACAACTCTCAAGTCATGAACAAGTAATTTCGGAAGGATGAATGAGCCGTACTGCTTGACTTCACTGTTCAAGCCATCAACGCTTTTCATGATTTCAAAGATGTTTCCTGAAACCATTGCCTTTGAGATTGGTTCTGTCAACTCGCCATTCTCTATTTTAAAGGCATTGCTTGCCTCAACTGAAAAGTCACCGGAGATTGGGTTGGCGGTGTGGGCGCCTAAAACGCTGGTTGTCAAAACTCCCTTGTCGATTTCGGACAAGTCTCTCATTTCACTGAACCTGAACTCAAGGTTGGTTGGTGAAATCATCGGAGTGGACAGGTAGCTTCCCCTAAGGCCGTTGGAGGTTGTCTCCACGCCTGCCTTGTTGGCAGTGTAGATGTCATAGATGAAAGAGCTTAAAACGCCATCCTTCACCAAGTCGGTTTGGCGGGATACGCTTCCCTCGCCGTCGCATTTGGCAGTGTACATTCCCTTTTCAAGCAACGGGTTGTCGATGATGGACAATGTCGGATTGGTGATTTGTGAACCGATTTTTCCCTGAAGGATGGAGCGTCCCCTCAACACGTTCTCGCCGTTGAATGCACTGATGAATGTCTGCAATAATCCGACAGCAGCATAATAGTCAAGCACAACGCTGTAGTCATCGGTTTCAACAGGCTTGGTGTTAAGTGAACTTTTCGCAAGCTCGCACACTTCGCTTGCCAATTTTTCACCGTCGATGTCGAAGAATCTTGATGATGCTGAATTGTAGGATGTTGCGATTTCACCATCCTTTTGAATGGTGACTGACAATCCCAAGCCGAAGCCGGTTCCCTTATCCTCGATTGAAACGCCGTTTGAATTCACAATCAATGATCTTCCCTCACTGGCGCTGAAGCCTGCGCCTGTCACTTCACAGCCGGTGTCGCTTGCGGTTGCAATACTTGACTTTAGAAACTCCACTGACTCGTCAAGGCTCAGGTCCTTGAACTTATCGTCATAGACTTTTTCAACATCATTCACTTTCTCAACTTCCGCGAATGAATAGTTCTCATCAACCTTGGTCAGTTTGGAGTTTTCAATCGCTTTAAGGGCGGTGTCTTTGAGGTTGTCCATGTTTGAGGTGAACGCAAAACCCTGTTTCTGGTCCTTGAGGATTCTGATTCCAACTCCCAACTCGATTTCTTCCTTTGCAAAGTTCAGCTCATCCTTAAGGGTGTCCAGTTCGATTACCCTGGATTCGTCAATGTAAATCTCGTAAGCGTCACATTTATCTGCAATTGTTTTCTTAACGTCTTCTGCTATTTCATATATCATAATCATCACTTATAATGCGAATTTCTCTATCGCTTCAGCCACTCCGTCACCATAATAATTTTCACAGGCGTATGTGCTGATCTCTTTTAATTTGTCGTCAGCGTTTCCAACGGCTATCTTGCAGCCGACCTCTTTGAGGAAGTCTTCATCGTTCTGGCTGTCCCCGATTGCCATGACGTTTTCCATGTTTATGCCGTTCCTTTCACATAGATACCTTAATGAGGTTCCCTTGTTCACTCTCTTGTCGGTGATGTGGAGTGCAAATCCGCTGTCATAGATTTCAAGCTGGTCTATGTATTCGAAGTCTTCCAGTGCATCCTCCAATATCTTCTTGTCAAGGGTCTTGTAGAATACTGTCTCGGTTAGGCGATACATGTTGTCATGGGATGCGTGCCTGTTGAATTCATCTCCCAGCTTCTCTTTAAGATGCTTTTCTGCTGAGGTTACGAAGTCACGCTCAACCATTGTTTCAACGGCATTGTTGTTTTCGCCTTCCTTGAAAACGACTCCTCCGTTTTCAGCCACTAATCCTCCGCTGCATCCTATGAGGACTTCAGCGGCATATGCGTAGTTCACGACGTTTCCGGTCACTATGATTGTTGGGATTCCTGCATCTTCTGCTTTTCTCAATGCTTCAATTGCGGATATGCATATTTTCCTGGTGTCGTCAGTTATTGTTCCATCGATGTCTACTGCTATTGCCTCTATTGCCATTGATTCATCCCCTTGAGTATCTGTGTGCAATGTTGCATGTTCCTTCCTTACTTACCATGCATGCTCCAATCGGGTGAAGAGGGTTGCATGCTTTTCTAAAGAGCTTGCAGTCCTCCGGCCTTGCAAGGCCCCTGAGGATCGGTCCGCAGATGCATCCTTTAGGAGCTTCTGTAACGTCCTTGACTTCAATGTCGTATTTCTCACGAGCGTTGAAATCGCTGAATTCCTTTTTGACTTCCAAAATGGAATTGGGTATTTTTGGAAAACCTCTCCATTCCCTTGATTCAACCTGGAAAACCTGCTCGATCATGTCTGTTGCAACAGTGTTTCCCTCTTCGCGCACTGCCCTCTTGTACTCGTTTTCTATTTTCGGTGTTTCATTATGAATCTGTCTTAAAATCATGTACACGGACATTAGAATGTCCAATGGGTTGAACCCTGCCACTGCCTGAGGTATTCCGTAATCTGTTGAGAAGTACTCGAAAGGCTTGGTTCCGATGATTGTGCAAACGTGGCCTGGCTGGATCAATGCATTGAGGCTGGTTTCGCCTGAGTTGATTAAAAAGTCGATTGCCGGTGGAATCAGCCTGTGGCATGACAGCACTGAGAAGTTTTCAGGAGGGGTTGCAAGCAGTTCCGCTGCGGTTGTCGGGGCGGTTGTTTCAAAGCCTGCTGAGATGAATGCAACATCATTGTCGACTTTCTCGGCTATTTCAATCGCCCTGTTGATACCGTACACCACTCTGACATCTCCCCCTTCAGCTTTTGCATCTGCAAGGGACCTTTCGGAACCCGGAACTCTCAGCATGTCTCCGAAGGTTGTGATTGTAACTCCCTTGTCAATCAGCTCCAATGCCTCATCGATTTCACGTGAAGGGACAACACAGACCGGGCATCCCGGTCCTGCAATGATTTCCACTTCTTCGGGAAGCAGGCTTCTGATTCCATTTTCCATGATGGTGTGTTCATGTGAACCGCACACGTGCATTATTTTAACGGGTGTGGCTAATTCGTTGATTTTATCCAATAACTTTTTTGACATTTCTTTCATATTCATATTAACACCGAAGATTTAATATTATATTATAAATATATGTTACTATTGTATTAATTAAATTTTATGTATTAAGGGATAATCATGTTTAACAATAATAAGATTTTAGTAGTTATTCCGGCTAGGGGAGGTTCAAAGGGAATTCCCCGCAAAAACATAAGATTATTGGACAATAAGCCATTAATCTCTTACACTATCAATATTGCAAGGCATTCCAGTTATGTTGATGATGTTGTTGTAACTACTGATGATTCTGAAATTGCATTGATTTCTGAGAAATTCGGGGCAAGTGTGGTCAGGCGCTCCGAGGAACTGTCCAGTGACGAGATACCGTTGGACCCGGTAATATATGATGCAATGAACCAGAAGGAAAAACAGGCATTCGATGAATATGACATTGTAATAACACTGCAGCCCACTTCTCCATTGATTAAGACATCCACTTTGGATGCTGCAATCGAGAAATTCGAAGATTTTTCAATTGACAGTGTCATATCCGTTGTTGATGACAGGCACTTGAGCTGGGGATTTGACGAGGCAAACCAAAGGTACTTCCCAAACTATATTGAAAGGAAAAACAGGCAGTACCTTCCGAAGGAATTCCGCGAAACTGGTGCAATCCTTGCAACCCGCAGAAGCTGCGTCCATGAGGACTCCCGTCTCGGAACCAACATCGAATTGATTGAGGTTTCCCGGGAGGAAAGCGTTGACATAGACAATTATGAGGACTGGTGGATAGCGGAAAACTACTTGCAGAAGAAAAGAATAGCCATTGTCGTAAACGCATATGATGAAATCGGAACCGGACACGTCTACAGGTGCCTGTCCATAGCATCCAAGCTCGTGTTCCATGAGGTGCTGTTCCTGCTTGATGAGAACCATCAGCTGGGAATCGACATAGTTGAAAACTACAATTATCCCTACAAGCTCTACGATGGGCTTGATGATTTAATGGGATTATTAAGAATGTATTCCCCTCAACTGGTGATGAATGATGTTCTAGACACTTCAAGGGAATACGTTTCCATGCTGAAGAATGAGGGATACTTCGTCGTTAATTTCGAGGATCTGGGAACCGGTACCGAAGTGGCCGATGTTGTATTCGACGCATTGTATGAGCATGAAATCGGAGAGGACAAGATATTCACAGGACATAAATACTATATTTTAAAGGATGAGTTCTACTTCCAGCCACAGAAAATCATCACCCACAACGTCAACAATGTGCTTATAACATTCGGAGGAACCGACCCGAACAATTTCACCGAAAAGGTCATCGATTCAATATTGTCAACCAATTATGAGGGAAGAATCAACGTCATACTCGGCTTGGGCTACAGTGGCCTTGAAGATCTGATCGGCAAGTACGAGTCAAACCAGGCAATCCAGATTTACAGGAACGTTTCAAACATCAGCGAGTTCATGTTCAAGGCAGATTTGATATTCACTTCCGCAGGCAGGACAATGTATGAGATTTGCTCCCTGGGAGTTCCAACCATTTGTCTGTGCCAGAACGAGAGGGAACTGACACATGTTTTTGCCAACGAATCCAATGGGTTCATCAACATGGGGCTCGGCGAGGACGTCGGAAGGCAGCAGATAATTGACGAGTTCATCAATCTGGTTAATAATTATGACTTGAGAGTTGAAATGAATAAGAAGATGCTGAATGTTGATTTGAAAAACGGTTTTGAAAACATTTGGTCAATCATCCGTGAGGAATACAGGAAATTTGAATTAAACAGGTAGATACTTATGAACATATTTAATAAATATCCATTTTTGATTGCAGAAATAGGCGTTAACTTTTATGACATTGCCCGTGAGGAGGAAATCACTGACATGCAAGCCGCTAAGCTCATGATTGATGAGGCTAAAAAATGCGGTGTTGATGCAGTCAAGTTCCAATCATACAAGGCTGAAACAATTGCATCCAAAAACTCCCCGGCTTACTGGGACTTGTCCGAGGAGCCTACCACATCACAATTCGAGCTGTTCAAGAAATTCGACAAGTTCGGCGCAGAGGAATATCGGGAATTGGCCGAGTACTGTCGTGAAGTGGGGATAATGTTTTTATCCACTCCATTCGATTTCGCATCCGTCGACTATTTGGATGAGTTCATGGATATTTATAAGATTTCATCTTCCGATTTGACCAACATACCATTCATACAATACATTGCAAGCAAGAACAAGCCAATACTATTGTCCACAGGGGCATCCACATTGAATGAAATCAAGCAGGCGGTTAAGGCTATTGAGGAGGTTTCAACAGTCGACATTGCCATCATGCACTGCGTGCTGTCCTATCCGACCGCATATGAGGATGCCAACCTATTGATGATTAAGGATTTGGCTGAAAACTTCCCGGACTATGAGATAGGATACTCTGATCACACTAAACCCGACTCAAACATGGTGGTATTGACAACCGCTTACAATTACGGTGCAACCATTCTTGAAAAGCATTTCACACTGGACAAGTCCCTGCAGGGAAACGACCATTATCATGCGATGGACCCGAATGACGTGCTGGTGTTCAGGAACAACGTCGGATTCCTGTCCAAGATCAACGGTAAGAAAAACAAGCAGCCATTGATTTGCGAATCATCATCCAGAAAACAGGCAAGAAGATCAATTGTAGCAGTGCGCGACATAAAACAGGGTGAAACAATTGCAAAAGATGATTTGACCTTCAAGCGTCCTGGAACTGGAATATATCCGTCTGAAATCGACAAGGTAATTGGAAAGACTGCCAAGGTGGACATTGGCGAGGATGCATTGCTTGATTTTGACATGCTGGAATAGATTGGTGTTTTAATGAGTGTTAGTGTTCGAGACATCTGTGAAGCTTTTTTTGACCTTGAGGAAAAATACAATCTCAACTATCAGAAAATTCAGGGATGCTATGCATGGCAGCTAATAAGAATGCATCTTTATTATGATATAACAAGGAAAACAAAGATGTTCGGCGCACCACAGCAGAAATCATTATCTCTTGGAGATAAGGTCAAATCATTCACACCATTTTTTAAAAATTCTTTAATGAATAATCCTTTCAGCGGAAATTATACTACTGACATTCTTATTTTTGACCATCCCCGCAAGGTTATATTTGATGGGGAATACTGTGACATTTACAGTAATTTTTTAGTGAATCTGCTTAAGGATTCATATTCATTTGAAGTCATGGAAGCTCCTTATATCAATCAGCACTACACAATAAAGCAGGAATATATTAAATACACTGACAGGATAGAATTGGGCTCATACATCTATAAAAAATTTAATAAGATAAAATTCACTTCCAAGGAACGTGAACTTGTTTTAAAGGTTCAAAAAGAACTTGAAGACACTTTTGATATAAAACTTAACATTTTATGGATGCTTACAACTCATATTTTAAATTTCAAGCATGATTTTAAAAAGTATGTTGAACTATTCAAAAAAAGAAAACCTAAAATGATTTTTGTAGTCGTGTCTTATGAAAATTTGGCTATTGTTGCAGCTGCAAAATCTTTGGGAATTCAGGCAATAGAGCTTCAGCATGGAACAATCACCGATTATCATTTGGGATATTCATATCCTGAAAAAACCCGATTGAATGGTGAAATTCCTTATTTTCCAGATAAAATTCTGACTTTTGGCGATTATTGGATTAATGAGAAATCATGTCCAATATCCAAAGACAATATTGTTCCGATTGGTTTTTCTTATTTTGAATCACAATCCAAGGATTATATTGGTATTGAATCTATTGACAATCAGGTTCTTTTCATTTCTCAGGGGGTTATTGGAAAATACCTCTCACGAATCGCTTTTGAATTCGCCAAATCCCAGAAAGATTTTAACATAATTTATAAATTGCATCCCGGTGAATATGCAACATGGAGGGAAAATTATCCTGAATTGGTTGAAGCGTCAAGTTTTGACAATTTCGAGGTAATTGACAACAGTGAAATTCCTTTATATGAATTAATGGCCAAATCCAGCCACCAAATCGGAGCATTTTCAACTGCAATCTATGAGGGGCTGATGTTCAATTGCAAAACATTTATCGTGGATGTGCCGGGCACTGAATATCTGGACGATTTAATAGAAAAGGGTTTTGTATTCAAGATTAAGGATGTTGATGAGTTAACAGATAATTTCAACAGTTTCAAACCTACTGAATACGATAAGAATTTCTTCTTTAAGAAGTTTGACAAGGAATTATTGAAGAGCGTGATTGATAATGGATGAATATGTTAAATTTATCAAGAGAATAGGTATTGTAGGTATTTCCAATATTTTAATCTCTATCAGCGGTTTAATTTTCATTCCCATAATCACTAAAAGTTTTTCAACTGCGGATTATGGGGTATGGTCACAGGTAAACACTTTCGTTTCATTGGTTCCAAACATTGTCAACCTTGGACTTCCGTTCACTATGGTGAGATTTCTGGCGGCGGAAAAGGACAAGAATGTCATTAAAAAGTCGTTTTATTCGATGATGCTATTGGTTTTGGCATCAACTTTGGTGATGAGTGTGGTATTGTTAGTATTTTCACCGCAAATCGCCGATGCTCTGTTTGATGGAAGCTTGCAGATAATGTATATTGTAATTGCCATATCATTTTTCGCATGCCTTGACCTGATGCTTTTAAGCTATTTCAGGACATTTCAACAGATTGCGCTTTATTCGACATTTCTGGTTCTGCAAACCTATATTGGTGTGGTTGTAAGCATTGCACTGACATGGGCTCATCAGCCTATTGATGTTGTAGTTTTAGGACGATTGTCCGGATTTTTATTGGTATTCATAGCAATGGCTGTTCTGATTGTTAAGGAGTTGGGTTTCACTACAAAGTTCAAGGGATTAAAGGAGGAATTGAAATTTGCGATTCCGACTGTTCCCAATAATGTTTCATCATGGGTTGTTGATTCAAGTGACAGGATTGTCATTGGTGTTTTTCTTGGATCTGCAGCTGTCGGATGTTATTCTCCAGGTTACGCATTGGGGAATCTAATTTTAATGTTTCTGACTCCATTTGCGGTTTTGCTTCCGGCTGTGTTGCCTGAATATTATGAAAAAGGCGATATGGATACAGTTCACACATTCCTGACATATTCCATGAAATACTATCTTTTGATTACTGTTCCGGCCATTGTAGGTTTGAGCTTGCTTTCAAAACCTTTGCTTTATATTTTAACAACAACCATTATTGCAGACAGTGGATTTATGGTCACTCCGATTGTTGCAATCGGCGCTATGTTTATGGGAATATATGGTATCGTGAATAATATAATCATATTGGAGAAAAAGACAACCATTTTGAGCCATATTTGGATTACTGTGGCTATTTTAAATGTAGTTTTAAATGTATTTTCAGTTCCTTACCTTGGAATTTATGGTGCAGGTCTTGCAACACTCTTCTGCTATTTCTTTGCATTTGCAGTAACGGTAATCTACTCAAAAAGATATGCTCTTCTGCCGTTTGACTACAGGTCCATAGCTAAAATCGTCATTGCATCAGCTGTTATGGGTGTTTTTGTAATGATTGCTAATCCTTATGGTATTTTGAATATGGTGATTGTTATTGCAGTTGCGGTTGTAATTTACTTTATTGTATTGTTCCTTTTAAGAGGAATTGATAAAAAAGAGATCAATTTGATTAAGGGCATGATATGATTAATTTTAAATCTCATATTTTTTTGGATTTGAGTGTTATGTCAAAACCAACAAATTGCTAGAAGGATTTTTCAAAATAATCTTTCCCAAGAAATACAAATGAATATTCCGAACAGAAAAGGGGGTTAAAAATTACTCACGGCAAATGCGAATATGATGGTACGAACCCATGTCCTGCACGAAAAAATCACAATCTAGAATAATAATCCATAAAATAGGGGACAATGCATTATATGCAGGTATTTTTTTTATTTAAAGCAAAAGTTGTCTTAATATGTAAAATTGTTATCTTTTAAAACTGAAATTATTTAAATGATGAAGTTCAAATTGAGTTATTAAGTGTATTCTTTTCATTGTAAGGTTTTGATTTAAATGTATGTTTCTGAAATTAGGGTAAAAAATTTTAAAACATTTGATGATGTTTATTTGGATTTAAACAAGTTCAATGTTTTAATTGGTGCTTGCGGTTCTGGTAAAACAAATTTTGTCCAAGTTTTTGAATTATTAAATGATTTGTCTTATGATTTTCATGATGCTATAAATAAACAGGGCGGAGCTTTTGTTAAAAATTTCAATTTACTTGAAAATAATCTGGAATCCTGCATTGAAGTTAAATTTTCAGATATTAATCAATCAATTAGATTGGGTTCGAATAAGGATATTTTATTCTCTTTTAACACTGTGGATTATGAAATTTGCTTTAATTTCGATAAAAATGAATGTAAAGTTCAAAATGAACTTGTTAAATTAAATTGTGATGTAAAATTCGCCAACAATCAAAAAATTGAGGGTAATGAAATTATTATTAAAAATAATAATGGCAATGTGCAAGTTGAATTTTTAGAGGATTTCAAAGAGTTGGAAATATCTGAAATAATTCCTGATGCTCTAGTTGATATTGTTTCACAAAACTTCAAAAATGACAATGCTCCTATAATCAATTCTGCATTGGCTACAATTCCTATCAAATGGGGAGATTTCTTTAAAAATATTTCTCTGTATGATTTTGATCCAAAATTCTGCAAAAACATCGATGCAACTAATAATGAAAAACTAACAAAACATGGTGGAAACCTGCCTGCAGTGCTAAAAAATATTTTAAACGATGAAAACAAGAAAAAGGAATTTTTAATCTACTATACAAATATGCTGCCTTATGTCAAAGAGGTATCTGTTGATAAAATATTGGATGAAGAACGTATTTTCATGATTGTTGAAAAGTATAATGATGTTAAAATCCCTGCTCCATTCATCTCTGATGGGACAAGCACTATTATGGCAATTTTAATAGCTCTATATTTCCAAGAAAGTGAAATAATATTAATAGAAGAACCTGAAAGGCACATTCATCCTTCCTTGATTAATCAATTGATATTAATGATGGAATCTGTAGATAAACAGGTTATTATCACAACTCATTCTCCCGAACTTTTAAAATACTCAGAACTGGAGAGCATATTATTCATATCTCGTGATGGAAATGGCTTTTCTAACATTAAAGGAGTAATGGATAATGATACAGTAAAACCGTTTATTGAAGAACTCGGAATTGACAGTGTTTTTGTAAATGATTATTTGGGGTTAGAATAATGAGGAATCTTTTTGTTTTCGTTGAAGGTAAGGAGGACTTGTTATTTGTCAAAAAGGTTCTGCATAATCTTTTCATTAAACATTCCATTAACATTATTCCAATACCTTATCAAAAAACAAGAAATCATGAAGTAAAAAAGCTCATTAAAACTGCTAAGGCTAATCAGGACTATGTTCTATTAAGTGATTTAGACAGTCATACTTATCCATGCATCACTTCCAGAAAAGATAAACGTATTGAAGAATTGGATGATGAAATCACATCAGATAAAATAGTAATTGTCGTAGAGGAACTTGAAAGCTGGTGTCTAGCAGGCATCGACACCCACATCGATGAATATTCTGAATTTGTTATTCCTGAAAGCACTGATGGTATAACAAAGGAGGATTTTGATGAAATCCTTTCAAACACTTCATTCAATAAAAATAAACTCTTTAACTATTTGAGCTTTAATTTTAATGTTGATTTAGCCATTGAAAGAAATGAATCCTTCAAATATTTCTTGAAAAAATATGGTATAATTTAAACTTTTTTAAAGTAATATCATTTAGGAGAATATGCATTATAAAATTGATTCCTAATGAAATTTCCCTTCTTTTTTTAAATTCTCGTAATGGTCAATGTCACGGTGCTTGAAGACTTTTGCAGGGTGTCCTCCTGCTATTGCATATTTTTCAACATCCTTAACGACCACGCTTCCGGCCTGGATTATTGCACCCTCGCCTATTCTTACGCCGGGCAATATGGTTACCCTGTTTCCCAACCATACATTGTCTTCAATAACAACGTCCTTTGAGATGATGGTGTTGTCGTAGGGTATCGCATTTCCCTTGTCGTAGTTGTGGATGCTGGTGATTATCATGCACTCTATGCCTGAATGGAAATTGTCGCCGATGATTACATTGCCATTTCCTTGAATCTTCATGCCGTTAAAATTAACATTATTGCCTAAACTAGTGTTTGGTGTAACGTAACTTTCACCATTTACCTTGAAGTTATCGCCACAGCTTTTTGCAACCTTTCGACATCTATGCAGGTAAAACTTTTGCTTAAGTTTGTTGAAAATCATGGTAATCCAAAAAAAGAAATTAAATTTCTGCAGAGCAGTCTGCAGAATAATGACTGAGTAAAACAGCACATTTGTCAATGGTTTCCTGATCCAACTTGATAGTGCTTGTTTTAATCTGATTTAAAAGCTCATCAATAAACAGGTCCTCATCAGTCAAAGGCATGTTTATAACAACAACCTCATTGTTGATAAACCCAACCAAAGGCTCCACAAAACAGTTCTTAATGTTGTTGTCGTTTAGGAAGTTGATTAAGTCTTCACCCAATGACAATGCCTTTTGCTTAATCTTGTTGTCCTGTGAGAATTTGGCCTGCTTGGTGGTGTACCTGAATCTTCTGGTATTGTCCCTTGTCGGAACCTCTTCAATCTTGTCCTCATCCAAATCGGCAGAACCGATCAAGTTCAAGTTCTCGTTTTCTGCCTCGAGCCTGAGTTTTGGATTGTACTTTTGAGACAAAAGAGCATATATTCCAGTTGGACCTACAACCAGGTGGTTGATTCCTGATGGTGCTGTTGGAGTTTTAACATTATAGAATACATAATATTCATCGGAAAGGGTTAACAAGTGTTCTCTGATGATTCTTGTTCTTTCTTCAGTTTGCTTAACATCTCTAGTTTTATAAAGTCCGAAACAAAGCATTATAACTCCAATGAATAATGCAACAATACCGACACCGCTATTCATAATCAATATTTCAATAATACTTACGATGAAAATGCCTGCTCCCACAAGTATTATGATTTCATTGGTATCAAGGTTATTGATATCAAAGCCGCCGTCATTGTCATCGGTCAGTGTAGTTTCATTCGGTATTATCTCGTCGCTGTCAGGTTCCCTAATGCTGATCTTATTGAGCAATCCGTTTGAGGATTTGTCAGGCTCATTTGGATAATATTCCTTCATGCTCCTAAAGAATTCATCTTTAAGGAAAGATTTCAGAATATTGTAATCATTGGTTTTGGGAACAGCGAATTCTTTACCGAACTTGGATAAAACCGCTTGGGGAATGGTAGTTCTTGCAGTTCTAGGAATCTCTTCCTCTTTTTCAAGCTCCATTTCCCTTTTCTCATCATCAGCTATCTTGAGCATCTTTTCCTCTGAGAAAAAGTCGCCGATTTTATGTGTAAATGACCTTAAGGAACGGTCTTCCTCTTCATTTGATAATTCTCCAGATGTTGGTTTGTCCGCTTGGGATTGTTGCCTGATGGTTTTCAATTCTTCTTTCCTTTCTTCAAGATATTTATCCAATTCCTTGTTCATCTCATCGTCTAAATATCTTAAGGAACCTCCACAGCTATCACATTCATAATCAAGTATGCTGTCGCTACTTTTAATCTTGTATTTTAATCCACAATCTTCACATTGAACAATATATGAATTATCATATTTGAATGAATCAACAAAGGAGGATGTCTTGTTGTCTTCGCCATCGGAATAATCTTCCAAGTATTCTAAGTCACCTGCACATGAAGAACACTCAAATGTTGTGATATCGTCATCATCATCGAGTTGGTATTTGGCACCACAGTTCTTACAGCATACAACTTTCATATTATCCTCTTAAAATTGCTTTTATGATATATATTTTTTATTTTTTTTATTATATATAGTTTAAAAAAATCGCTTAAAAACAAGACCGGTATATGGATTCAATATGTTTTGAAACCTTGTCCCAATCATATTTGTCTTCAATAAGTTTCCTGCCGGTTTCGCCAAACTCCCTGCACAATTCCCCATTGTCCAGCAATGTTTCAATGCAATTGGACAGGTCATCCTCATCAAAATCGCAGACAAGTCCCACATTATCCTTGACCCATGTGTGGATGTGGTTGTTCCTGGTTAAAACCAGCGGCTTGCCGCAGGCCATTGCCTCAAGGCCGCTTGTTGTGAATGACTCATACCTTGAGGGCATGACGAAAACGTCACAGTCAACCAGCGCCTCAATCTTGTCACGGCCAGTCAGGACTCCTGGAAAGATTACTTTGTCCTGCAAATCCCTTTCTTCAATCATATCGTCAAGAGTGTCCTTGAAACCTGAATCGCCGCCGACAATGGCTAACTTGACATTGTCATTTCTGATCTTATCGAATGCATTGACCAACAGGTCAAGTCCCTTGATTTCATGGATCCTTCCCAAAAACAATATTACCCTGTCTTCAGCGTCAATGCCAAATCTTGATTTGAAATTTCCACTTTCCGGAAGATTGGCGTATTCATCCAGGTTTATTCCCAATGGGACAATCTCGATTCTGTCCTCAGCCACGCCCATTTTAAGGTACTGTTCCTTTTCAACCTCAGTGAGTGCAAACACTCGTGACGCATCATGGAGTATGTCAAAGCCCCATAGCCTGTCAAAAATCTCCTTCATCTTCTCCTTTTGAAAGAACGGGAGAACTGACCCGTGAGCCTGCAGGACATATGGTACATGGTTCTTCTTGGCGTATCTGTGGGCTGCAATCGCAAGGGAGTGCCTGTGCTCGTGAATCTGGATGATGTCGAAATCCGCAATTGTCCTTCTGATGTGGCTGATTGCGGAGACTGGAGTGTCGATGGTTAGCTTGTTCTTGATGTTGTTTGACAGGTTCTTGAAGTAGAACACTTTTATCCCATCAACATCAACATTATAGTTGTCTTCAAACCGCAACCGTTCATTGCAGCTGTCGGTAGTGTAGACGGTGACGTCATGTCCGTCCTCGACCTGTTTTTTTGCAATCTGGTAGGATGCATTCACCACTCCTCCATGGGCGAAGCATGGGGCGAATGAAGGCACAACATGTAGAATCCTCATTTTAAACACTCTTCTCATATATGTAAATGTGATCGATATTTTTTATCTCGGTATAGTTTGTAACATTATTCAGCACCCTATCGGAGATGTAATAGGTGGCGTTGCTTGAATCGATAATGTCCTGGTCGCTGCTGCTTATCGGTAAAAGATGGCTTCCCAGCCACCAGTTGTATGCCCTTACATTGTAAACCCCGATGGGTAGGTTCTCATAATCGGGATTGTTGTCGATAATGTAATCTGAAACCTCTTCTATGGCTTTGAACTCATTTGTAGGCTCAAAGGTGAATGTGAACGTGAATGCCTGAACAATGAACAGTGCAATCAGAACGGCCGGTATGATGTTCCTGTTGATTTTAACATGGGCGTTGATTGTATCTATTGAAAGCAAAATGAAATACACTATTGCTGGAAATGCCGGAAGCAGGTAACGATTCACCTTGATGTTGTAATAGCTGAGGAAAATCAGGTTTGAAAATATCCATGCGAGCATGATGCACTCGTTTTTACACTCGCTGTCCTTGCCCAGGAAATAAAGTCCGATTAGAACAAGCAATGTTGTAACGACTGAACTGATTCTGGTAAAGCTGATTATCGCTAATATGAAAAACATTATTGGGATTAAATCTTTTCTTTCAAATCCTCTTTTATGGTCATAGAGCCACAATCCCATTCCGATAATGATGATTGCGACGATTGCATAGGCTAGTGGTGTGGGGTTTTCCAGAATGGGGTTTCCGTTAACGACGGTATGTGAGTTTGAAATGAAATTCAGGAAGTTGCTCACATAATAGCTGACATCGGTATTGTATGCCGGATCCACATTTGAACCTTGGGCGCCGCTTATTCCATTGGAAATCTGTCCGCTGGCGGCGAAATGCCCGCTTCCCATTATGGAAACCGCACTTATCGTAATTATTGCAAGGATCAATGCGATGATGATTCCCTTCTTGATTTCTGTGAAATCCTCGGATTCCACTCTAAATCCTTTTTGATAAACATAATAAAGCAATAATGCAGGGACTGTTAAAAGCACCGTGTATCTTGTAAACACTCCCAGGACTATGAATAATATTGCATGCTTGTAGAATCGGGGATTGTCGTCGACTGCCATTATTGTAAACAGGGCAGTCCAGATTATCATTGACACTGCCGGAATGTCCAGCGTTCCATTGGCAAGCCATGTGAGGTAAAGTGTCATTGAAGAATAGATTATGCACCCTGCCAGGCTTAATGTCTCATTGAAATACCTTTTAAGCAGGATGTAAAATCCAAGGTTTCCGAATATTGCAAAGGCTCCAGTCACAATGTAGATCGCCAGTTTGTCTATGAATCCTGCATAGAAAAATATTGATGTTAGAAAGCAAATCAAGGGCGATAGGTATATTGTTCCGGTTGACCGTATGTTGACTCCTGTATAGTAGAGTGCATTGAGAAGATAAACATAAACGTCAGAACAGTATATTCCAAAATTGGAATTGAATATTATGTAATTGCCTGTTAGGATAATGCTGAAAACTGCAATTATGATCAGGCAATAATAATCTTTTTTATTCAAATCGAAATCTTTTAACATTATATGTATTATTTGTACTTTCAATACATAATACTTTTTCAAAAATATTTAATTAGCATAAGAAAATAAGTATTAACAATAAGGGGGATTTTGCTTGATTGGCATGGATAAGAAATTGGAGAACAGATTGGCGATACTTGCCATTGGGACAGTTGCCCTGGTGATAACTTCTGCAATAATATATCAAAACTCAACTCATCATATTCTGGGAAACCAGTATCAGGATGTGTTCTACTATCTGATTGAAGCCCTTAAAATGTCAGGCGTTGAGATTGACGGCTACAGGTTCGTGGGGTACCTGCCTCCGTTCATACCTTTCCTGACCTCGATACTGTTCAGGCTGGGCTTTGTTTCATCAACAAGCATAATCATAACCTCGGGAATCTTCTTTTTCATTGGCATAATGGGCATGTTTTACCTGTTGAGGTTAAGATTCAATAATTTCTACTCCTTTTTCGGTGCTTTCCTATACGCCACAATGTTCATCAACATCAGATGGGTGGCCAATGGGACATTGGACATTGCATTTGTCGCAGTAATGGTGTGGGCACTGTACTTTTTCATTCAGGCAATGGAAAAAAATCAGAAATACTTCTACATCGCATTTCCCTTGGCGGTGCTGTGCTTTTTTACAAAGTACGTTGGTGCCATAAGCGTTGGGGTGATGGTGCTGTACTTCATGAGCAGAACCAACATTGCAAGCAACATCAAAAAATATTATAAAAACCTGTTGGGCGGCGTGTTGGCGGGGATTTTAACTTCAGTACCGTTTTTCGCATATTTCATGATTAATGAAATTCCTCTGGGTTTCATAAACCAGGCCGCTTCAGTATCCTCTCAAAGCAGTCGCGTAATCACTTATGCGGGACGTGTTGTTCACAATGACCTGTTTTTCTACATTAATTCCATAACATATAACATTTCATCAGGCCAAGCATTTATCGGAAACCTTATTTTGATTGTAGCTATCATTGGCGTTATTTTAATCACTTACATGTTTTTAAAGACATTCAGGGATTCCTATATGAAGATCAGGGATATGGATTCCAGCATATATAAATGGAAAGTTCCCTCTAAACTCATGTTTGTCCTGCTGGCAATTTCAATAGTCATGGTCTTCGCATCATTTTTCACGGCCAGCAAGTTCTCGTTTTTCTATTCCGAATTGATACTGTTTGCCGGTATGTATCTGCTTGCATACTCGCTTACGAAAATAATCATAAACTTTGAGGGCATGGACAACATCTGGCTGAGCACTTACCCGTATCTTGCAATCAATATCGCCATGGCGGGACTGTTCCTGGCTTATCTCATATTTTTCTCGGCGCATATCACCAAGACAAACAGGTATTTCACATCAATGGCTCCGGGATTCGTATTTCTGGTAGTGTTTGCAGTTGAGATACTGCTCAACCGTTTCAAAAGCAAGGTCAAGTATGTGGTCCCAATAGTCATTATGCTCTTGATGCTGAGCATCTGCTGGACCTTTGTAATTCATATTGAGGACGACCCTGTCCCTATCTGCGAACAGAATGCTGCCAATTGGCTTGACGGAAAGGAGGGCATAGTGTTTTCAAACAGGGGTTACGCTCAAACATGGTATCTTCAAAAGAATGTTTTCATTCCCGGAAACATTGGAAACGCCACACTGTTGAATAAGGAACTGCTCAACGGCAATGCAACGTATTATGTATCGTCGGGAGGCACCAACCTCACCGACTATTCCCTTGTCCAGGAGTTCAACGCCATAAAAATATATAAAAGGAATTAGAATGAACCGAGGGCGAATGCAACGAATGCTATGAGCATTCCTATTTTCAGATATTTTGATGCCTTGCCTGCGGTTTGCTCATCCTGTGATTTCATAATCATGAAGGCGCTGTATAGGAACAGCACAACTGCAATGGCGATAATGACCAGATAAAGTATTCCGAAAATATGCTGGAAGTATAATAATGGGCATAATGCGCTGTCGACAATGATGAGCACTGTTGCGATAACTGCAGGGATTTTAGTCCCGATTATTATAGGCAATGTCCTTGCGCCATCGGCCTTGTCGCCTTCAATGTCCTCAATGTCCTTAATTATCTCACGGGCGGCGGTCATGACGAAGGCGAAGAATCCCAGAAATATTGAGGTCATGATGATGCTTGGATTGTTTATGCTGAATCCTCCAAACACGAATCCGAAACCTGTCATGAAAGCAACTGCCAAATTGCCGATTAATGGTGTTGACTTCAGTTTATAGGCGTATAGGTAAAGCACAACATCAGCTATTAACACGATTGCGAATGGTATCCAGTTATTGGTCAGGTAGCTGATCAGGAATCCGCACACTGTTCCTGCAAGGAATAGCAGGTAAGCGTAGTTCCTTCCGTTCTTGAGGGAAATCCTTCCTGACGGTATTGGCCTTTCCGGCTTGTTTATCAAGTCAATCTTGTAGTCGAAGTAATCGTTTATAGTATTTCCAGCGGCGGTTTCGAAAAACACTGCGGCCATCGCAAGCACGACTGGGACGCTTATTGTTTTGTCTATCAATGCAACCAGTATGATGGATATCGCACCCATCAACGCGTTTCCAGGTCTTATAATTTCAATATATGGATTCATTGTATTTCCTCAAGTATCTGCGCAAATCTTTTTGCAGTGTTTTTTAAGGAGTATTCTCCTGCAAATTCATTTCCGCAGTATTTCAATTCATTCTTGTAATATTTAGTGTAGTAATCATAAACGGCTTTTTTACATTCCTCGACATCTGATACATGGTATCCGATATTGGTCTTGGCGATAAGGTCCTTAAGCGATCCTTCAGGATATCCTATTGACAGTATAGGCTTTTTACCTCCGATGCAGTCATAGACCTTGCCGGGTATGAACATTTTCTCGGATTCGTTCATCCAGGAAATCAAAAGCAGCACATCGGCGTTCATCTGATGCTTCAATACTTCATCCTGGGTTATCCTGCCGTGGATATTGACGTTTCCGGTGATGCCATATTTCTCTGAAAGCTCCCTTAGATTTATTTCATCGCCATAAAAATCAATCATGATATTGTCCCTGCCGATTTTATCCTCCTCAATCAGCTGATGCACGGCATCAAAGAGTATTGAAGGGTCTCTTCTGCCCTTGTAAAGCGATCCGGCATACATCAAGGTCAGCTTCTCACTATGTTCGCTTTGACGTGTCTTTTCAAAATCATCAGGGTCAAAGCCGGAAACGACTGAGGTTATCCTCTTATCCGGATGGATGCCTTGAAGAGTGTCCCTTGCCAGATCGGTTGTTGTGGTCAGCGCATCAACATTGCTGAACGTTTTCATCTCCAACCTTTTCTCGAAAAATCTCCTCACGGCATTATGGTTGACGTAAGGGTTCATATTCCACAAATCCCTCAAATCGGCAACCCATGGGATGCCATACTTCTCCTTCAGGTCATGGGCTATGAGATGGGAGGTGATTGGCGATGAGGAGGACATTATCGCATCAATCCTTTCGCCTTCAATTATTTCACATGATGCCTCGAATGCAGGCTTTTTCCAGTATTTCATGCTGTCGGGGTATGCGAATATCTCGCCGGCTAGGGACAGTCCCTTTGAGACGAACCTGTTTGTCTGGTCGCTTCCGCTCACTTCCCTCTTTCTTCCGGTATTCTTGTTTGATTTCGGCATGAACCTGGAAATCATGTCCTGATAATCGGTTTCAACAACTTCAACGCCATCAATCTCTACGGTGTCATTGGATGTTCTGGGAACAATCACAATGGGCTTCCATCCGAAGGACGGCAGGTACTTTGATATTCCCCTCAATCTTTTCGATGCGATTCCAGTGTCATGATTATAATTGAATGCAATATAAAGGACTTTCTTCATGTTCAAACTCACTAATTTCTCATTGATGTTAATTTTTTTAATTGTTGATAATTATATTTAACTATTATTAATCATTATCCTTTTCAATTCAACCGGTTTGCCACGATTTCGCCCATAACTTTTATTATGGAGTATATTTAAAAATATGATTTGAAAAAACTATTTTTAATAAGCGTTTTGGTGTTAATATGGGTTTGGAAAACTATTATCTTAAATTGCCGGATTTCATTAAATTCAATCCAAGAATCCTGAAATTGAGTTTTGACATGACAGATAGGATAAACAATTCCACAGGAGTATCCACCGAGGATTTCCTTTCAAACCTCACCGGCGAGGATGGCAAGCTCACATTCAGCGAAACCCATATGAAGTTCCGTGCGCTTTACGTGGAACTGTTGATTTTCATGGATAATGTATGCAGGAAGCACGGCCTGGATTACTGGCTTGGCTTCGGAACCCTTTTGGGTGCTGTGAGGCATGGAGGATTCATTCCATGGGATGATGACATTGACCTGGTGATTTTAAGGCATGACTACAATAAACTGATCGAGGTCCTGCCTGAGGAAATCAAGGCTTGCGGATTGGATGAATTCTGCGGCTTGACACTGCTTTGTGAAAACAGGAAAAACTATTATGATGGTGTTAAAAGCGCATACGATGCCAAGGACCGGTACGGCAATGACCTTGTTGACGGCAAGTATAATTTCCTGCAGTTTGCATGGCTCAAGCCCTACGTCAAGATTGACGTTTTTCCATTCGACTTCATTGAGGATGACAAGGTGGATGAAATCCGAAACAGCTTCGCCCCGGCGCAGTACAAGTTTCACAATGACCTGCTCAATGGCAGAATCAGGTACATGGATGAAATCGACAATGCAAGAAAATCAGTGGGATTCACCGATTCCAAAACCCGACAGTTTTCAGACACCATTGAAGGCATCCCCCATTGGAAAATAAGGATTTTCGATTATGACAAGACATTCCCATTGACTAAAATAGAATTCGAAGGCCATGAGTTCAACTGTCCTAAGGACACTCACCATCACTTAACTTCAATGTTCGGGCCCAATTACATGGATTATCCGAAAATGATTTACAATCATGACACGTTGAAACTGATTGAAACGCAATTCGACTCCAAGGGGGATTTGGATGATGCGTTTGATGAGGCATTGGAATTTGTAAAAAAAGTTAATTGTGATTTTCACTAGACTTTTTAAAGTGCCTAAAAAAACAATAATTATATAAAGTATACTACATAACATAATATTAGTATTTTATTTATTTAAAGTATTATTTTTAATAATTAATATTAGCTGGTGTTTATATTGGATAAAATTAAAATAGCGATTGTAGGATTAGGAAACTGTGCAAGTTCCTTAATCCAAGGAATACATTATTATGATGGTAAAAACCCAGAAGATGCAATTGGATTAATGCACTGGGATATTGGAGGATACACTCCAAGTGACATTGAAGTTGTAGCTGCATTCGATGTGGATGCAAGGAAAGTGGGAAAAACTATTGACGAGGCAATATTTGCCAAACCTAACTGTACCACAATATTCCAGAAGGACATTCCAAAATATGACGTTAAAGTAAGCATGGGTCATGTATTGGACGGTGTGGCAGACCACATGTCAAAATATGATGATGAATACACTTTCGTCGTAAGCGACGAGGAACCTGTTGACGTTGTCAGCGTCCTTAAGGAAAGCGGCGCTGAAATATTGGTGAACTACTTGCCGGTGGGTTCCGAAGAGGCTGCAAGATACTACGCTCAATGCGCACTTGACGCTGAAATCGCATACGTGAACTGCATGCCAGTATTCATTGTAAGTGACGATGAATGGGATGCTAAATTCAAGGCAAAAGGAATTCCAATTGTAGGTGACGATATCAAAGCTCAAATCGGTGCTACTATCACACACAGAACACTAGCTAGCTTATTCATGGATAGGGGTGTTAAATTAGACAGGACCTATCAAATCAATACTGGTGGTAACACTGACTTTTTAAACATGCTCAACCGTGAAAGATTAGACTCCAAAAAAGAGTCCAAAACCGAAGCGGTTCAATCCGTGCTAACCGAAAGAATGGATGATCGTGACATACACATAGGACCTAGTGACTATGTCCCATGGCAAAACGATAACAAGCTATGCTTCCTCAGGATGGAAGGCCGCACATTCGGTGATGTTCCAATGAACATTGAACTCAGATTAAGTGTTGAGGACTCTCCAAACTCCGCTGGATGTGTGATTGATGCTGTAAGATGCTGTAAGATTGGTTTGGAAAGAGGCATTGGCGGACAATTGACTTCAATCTCCTCATACACAATGAAGCATCCTCCGATTCAATACACTGATGACGAAGCATATGAAAACGTTGAAAAATTCATCGCCGGTGAACTGGAAAGATAATTTTTCAATATTCATTACTTTTTTTTAACTTTTTTTTAAGATATTTTCAA
>NZ_CACYJE010000020.1 GCF_902774605.1 uncultured Methanobrevibacter sp. | reverse complement strand
GAGCCGTATGTCTTAAAAGGGACACGTACGGTTCTTAGAAGAGGGGAGACAAGCAATTGTCTCTTCTTATTCGACCTATTTTTCCAACATTAAAAAAAATACTACAAAATCAACATACCAAAAATAGTACAAACTTTTCAGATAAACTATAATAATATTATATTAGTATAATATATTAAATTTTCTTAAAAAAGTTTTTATTTTATCATGAAAGATTTTAAAATTGTATAGAAAACTATTGGAAAAATTAAAAGCATTGTTAATAAAATAAGCAAAAAACAAAAGATTAATTCAGAAAAAATTAAACATTTTTATTCAAAAATCGGATTTTAACATAAAATTTATATATTTTAGAATTTATAATGATTATACATGATAAATATATGGAGGAGAATTAATGATTGAAATTCGTTTTCATGGTAGAGGTGGACAAGGTTCTGTAACTGCTGCTGAAATTTTGGCTAAAGCAGCATTTAAGGACGGCAAATTTGTTCAGGCTTTCCCATTCTTTGGAGTTGAACGTAGAGGAGCTCCAGTTATGGCTTTCACCAGAATTGATGATCAGCCAATCGATTTGAGATATCAAATCTACAATCCAGACTACGTATTAGTTTTAGACGACGGACTATTGAAAGTAGTGGACGTATTTTCAGGAATCAAAGACAACACTGAAGTCATCATCAACACTACTGAATTCAAAGGAAGTGGAGAACACAAAGTATACGATATTGACGCAACTGGAATTGCGCTTGATATGTTAGGACGTAATATTGTAAACACAATCATCTTAGGATATTTTGCTAAAAAGACCAATGTTGTTAGTATTGAATCCCTTGTAGAAGTTATTAAAGAAACCTTCCCTGGAAAAATCGGAGAGTTGAATGCTGAAGCTACACAAAAGGCTTACGAAATGGGATAAAAAGGTGAGATCATGGTAAGTATAGGATGTGTAATAACAACCCCTGGAAGTAGTAAAAACAATAAGACCGGAAGTTGGAGAACTTTCAAACCTATTTTAGACAAAGAAAAATGTATTGATTGTGACAATTGCATTGTATTTTGTCCGGATTCCTGCGTAAACAAGCAACACGATATCGATTACGATTACTGTAAAGGATGCGGAATCTGCGCAAATGAATGTCCTTCAGATTCAATTGATATGGTAAAAGAATAAAGAGAGTGATTTAATGATAAGAGAAGTAATGACCGCAAACAAAGCAGTTGCAGAAGCTGCAAGATTGGCTAAGCCACAAGTTATTCCTGTTTATCCAATTACTCCACAAACTACAATTTCTGAATATTTAGCACAATATGTTGCTGATGAGAAAATCGATGCTAAATATGTTAAAGTAGAATCAGAACACAGTGCAATAAGTGCTGCAGTTGGAGCAAGTGCAACCGGAGTAAGAGTATTTACAGCAACATCCTCCCAAGGATTGATGCTGATGCACGAAATATTATTTGCAGCGGCAGGTATGAGAACACCATTCGTTTTAGCTGATGCAAACAGGGCAATTTCTGCACCATTAAACATTTGGAACGATCAGCAAGACTCCATTGCACAAAGAGATGCAGGATGGTTACAAATTTATGTTGAAAATGCACAGGAAGCATTAGACACTACTTTAATGGCTTATAAGATTTCTGAAAATCCTAAAGTGTTACTGCCTTCAATGGTATGTCTAGACGGATTTATTTTAACTCACACAGTAGAACCTGTAGAAATTCCAGACCAAGAACCAGTCGATGAATTTTTACCTCCATACAAAGCTGAACATGCATTCTTGGATCCTAAAAACCCAATGTCTATTGGTAACTTAGCTGATCCTGACTACTATCTTGAAGCAAGACATGACATGCAAGTGGCAATGGAAAACTCCCTTGAGGTAATCCAGCAGACTTGCGATGAGTTCGCAGAAATTTTCGGAAGAAAATATGGTCTTGTAGATCCATACAAAACAGAGGATGCAGACATTATATTTGTTGCTATGGGTTCACTTTGCAGTACACTCAGAGTAATAGTTGATGAATTAAGAGCAAAAGGCGAAAAAGTAGGATTGCTTAAAATCAGAGCTTACAGACCGTTCCCTGTTGAAGCGATTGATGAAGCCGTTAAAAACTGTGAAAGATTAGCAGTCATCGACAAGAACGTGACCTTCGGTATCGGCGGAGCATTATACACCGACATCAAGGCAAAAATACACAAGGACGCTTACGGATTCATCGCCGGTTTAGGTGGAAGGGACATCACCCCTGATGCAATCTTGGAGATTTATGAAAAAACTAAAAATGTGCCTGAAAAAGAAGTCACATGGATTGGACTTAAGGAGGAATAGATATGGTGGACATACCTGATAAAAACTTATTGGCACCAGGACACAGAGGTTGTGCTGGTTGTGGAGCATCTATCGCAGTTAAATTGGCTTTAAATGCACTTGGTGAAAATACTGTAGCTATTTCCGCTACCGGTTGTCTTGAAGTTATGACCACCCCATACCCAGAAACTGCATGGGAAGTTCCATTCATTCACGTTGCATTCGAAAACTCAGGAGCAGTCGCATCCGGTGTTGAAAGTGCACTCAGAATTCAAGGAAAAGAAAACGTCAATGTTATCGCTTTCGGTGGTGACGGAGGAACAGTGGACATCGGTCTGCAATCACTCTCAGGAGCTATGGAAAGGGGACATAACATGACCTACATCTGTTATGATAACGAAGCATACATGAACACTGGTATCCAGAGAAGTGGAGCAACTCCATTCGGAGCTACAACAACCACCTCCCCTATGGGCAGCGCCAGTTTCGGTGAAGACAAGCCTAAGAAGAACATGCCTATGATTATGGCAGCCCACGGAATACCATATGTTGCTACCGCATCCATAGCATTCCCTGAAGATTACGTTAAAAAAGTTAAAAAAGCTGCAGAAACCAAAGGCCCTGCATATATTCACTTGCAGCAACCATGTACTACCGGTTGGGGATTCCCATCCAACAAAACAATCGAAATGGGCAGGTTAGCTGTTGAGACTGGATCATGGATTTTATATGAAATCGAAAACGGCAAGTTCGACATCACTTACAGGCCTGAAGAAAGAAAACCTGTAAAAGAATACTTGGCACCTCAAAAAAGATTCAGACACTTAAGCGACGAGCTCATTGAGAAAATACAAAAATACGTAGATGCAGAGTGTGAAGAGTTAGGCTTATAGGAGGAAAGACAATGGAAAAAATTTCTGTAAACAGCCATTTATGTGACGGATGTATGAACTGTGAAAACATGTGCGCATCTGTACATAGCGCTAGTAGAATAAAAATAATAGAACATCATTCTATGTATTATTCCATTGTATGTCAACATTGTGAAAACGCACCATGTATCACAATCTGTCCGACCGACGCAATCGATGACGAAGGCGTGGACACCGAGAAATGTATCGGCTGCGGATTGTGCGTGATGGCATGTCCATTCGGTGCTATGACCTTCCAGGCAAGCACTGCTGAGAAATGTGACCTCTGTGCTGACAGGGACGAAGGACCTGCATGTATTAAAGCATGTACAAAAAGAGCTATTACTATTGCTGACCCGGCTAAGATCAAAGCCAAAAATCAGGAAAAATTCCTGGCTAAAATGGCTGGATTATATGAGCCTGAAGGCAAGAAGAGCGGTTTTGTCCATGTGATTACAAGTCAAGCAAGAGCAAGACTTGTATTAGAAGAATAAAAAATAGAATTATGTTTAATTCAGGAAATTGTACTGACTGTACAACCTGCGGAAGTTGTCAACAAACACCAAATGTTGACACTCCCATCTTATTTTGTATGAACTGCCAACCATCAGAAGCACCATGCCTTGAGGCGTGCAGCGAGAATGCCGTTGAAGTTTTGGGCGGAGCAATCACCATAAATGGAGAAAAATGCACCAGATGCCGAGATTGCGTTGAGGCCTGCCCTTTCGACATAATTAAAATTTAAATATTTCAAAATCCATAAATATGATTAATTGATTTTATAAAGGGTTTTATTTTGATTTCAAAAGATACTATTAAGAATACTGTTTATGAACTTTACAAGCAAGCCGTCATCGTCCTTGGAGAGGATGTCAAAAAATCACTAGAAGAGGCTCTTAAAATAGAGGAACATGACCTTGCAAGGTTAAATATTGAAGCCATCTTGAAAAATATTGAACTTGCAGAAGAGAAGGGCATTCCGATGTGCCAGGATACAGGTTTGCCTGTCGTTTTTGTGAAACTGGGCAACGTTGAAGTGGAAAACCTTCGCGAAGGAATAGAGGAAGGAATAATCAAGGCAACAAGGGAGATACCTATAAGGCCAAACATCGTCGATCCGCTCACACGCGAAAACACAAACATCAACATTGGAGAATACATCCCACCAATAGACATTGAACTTATAGATGAGGACTACCTTGAAATAACAATCCTGCCGAAGGGATTCGGTTCAGAAAACAACAATGCAATGAAAATGGCATTGCCTGCCGAAGGAATCCAAGGCATAAAGGAATTCGTCGTGGAATCAGTTCTTAAGGCAAAAGGAAAACCATGCCCGCCAACAGTAATCGGCGTTGGAATCGGAGGAACTTCAGACTTATGTTTAAAATTAGGTAAAAAGGCATTGCTTGGAAAAGTGGGTGAAAGAAACCCTGACCCTGAAATAGCAAAGCTAGAAGAAGAAATACTTGAAGAGATAAACGCTTCAGGAATAGGTCCAATGGGACTGGGTGGAAAAACAACAACATTGGACGTTAAAATACTAAAAGCACACACCCATACTGCAGGCCTTCCGGTAGGCGTTTGCATACAATGCTGGGCAGACAGGCATGCTACAACAAAAATATATGACGATTAGATAGAAAAAATAATAATCTAATCCCCTTCTTTTTTTCGAATTAATATCTGAATGATCTTGGAGTGGTTGGTCTTGGAATGTTTTCATGGAACTCCACTGCAACATCCATCATCTCAACGGAAATGTCTCCTATTCGGTCAAAAGCCTTGATTACCCTAAAGAGGTATATGAAGTAATTTGAACGCTCCTTCTCATCGAATGAGCTTTCAGCCATTTGGGTTGCAATCAGGTTGATTGCCTTGGACTGCATGATATGAATCGAATCCTCAAGCTCCATCAGGTCATCCTTAAGGTGAGTTTCCGCCTCAATGAATGCCTTCATGGCAAGGCGTATCATCTTCTGAGCGGTCTTGTACATTTTCTTCAGCTTCTTCACGATATTGTCATCAATCTCATAAACGTCATTGATTACGAACTTGGCAAGATGGCCGCAGTAATCGCCGATACGCTCCAGGTCATAAGCCACTTCATTATAAAGAAGTGACTTTGAAAATTCGGAATGATAGTTTATGCTCATGATGGTCTCCACTGAAGTCCTGATTTTTTCAACCATGTTGTTTGTTGCAAAATCCATCTCCAATGCCTTGTTCGCCTTGTCCACATCATGCTCTAGAATGGCGTCGAAGGAAGTTTCCAGTTGGGAGTGGACATGATGGGCCATGTTGGAGAGCATGTCATTGACTAAGGCATTGCCCGTGGTTGCTTTGGGGGCAGTATAGTCACTTAATGACTCGGCGATTTTCTCATAACTTTTCAGGTCAATCATGTAAGCCCTTTTAACAGTCCCGTCCTTGACGAGAGGCTGCAATAGTTGAGTAACGTATCTTCGTGTGATTCCCAGTTTTTCTGCAATTTCATCTTGTGTTGACGGGTTTTCATATAGGATAAAATCCAATATGTCCTTTAATGTCTTGTCCTTCTTACTCATAATTATCAGCTATTTCTTGTAATCGTCCAACAGGTCATTTGACTCGAATTGAATGTTGCCTGAAGACTTGTTGATGCCCCTTTGGGGTTTTTCAACCTCAACATGTTCCCTGAACATGACCTCGGAATCATTTTTAGGATGATTTACTGTTTCATGATTTCTTACGCGAATGCTTTTTCTTTTCTGGGCGTAATCGAAATCATCATGTTTTCTGGAATGATGTTTATTTTGAGCATGCTCTTGTGAGAAGTTTTGCTCGTTTATTTGATGTTTCATTGTTTTGAATTCCTTTTCTGATTCCCTTGCAGAGAATAAAATGTTGTATATTACAAATACAATCAGGATCAATGCGATTAGAGCTATCGGCAAATCAAAGTATGCGAAAATGATATCGTACATGTTTGTAATGACATTTCCGGCATCCACAAATCCCCTAGCCAGGAATATCAAACCGACAAATGCAATGATTCCACCGTAGGATTTCTTGATTATGTCCGGCTTTACAACCAATGGATATATACTGATCACAAGCATTGCCACACCCAGAATCCTGTACAGGTTATTTTCTGCAAGGTGCTGCAATGACAGGTATGCGCTGAGGAATCCGTGTGGCAGAATTCCAAATTCAGATAATAAAGCGAAAATTAACAGCAGCTGGATTAATCCTATGACCGCCAGCGGGAAAATGTATGCTACATCCCATTCGAATTTATGGCTGAATGTTGCTTTTTCAATAGGTTTTTCCAGTGCCTCTGAAAGCATGTTGTACAGCACTGATGAAACTACTGAACCTATAACAGTACCTGCAACTCCCATTACCGAAGTTAGAACAGCAACAAATGCTGAAATGCAACCTACAAGTATAAGTTTTTTATAATTCATAATTTTCACCTTAAAATTTAATTAAAAAAAAATTAATTAATACATAAATATTATTTATTTTCAAATGATTTAAAGGTTAAGGTATAATTTAAAGATAATGTCTCCATAAAAAAATAGTTGAATTTTGAAAAATAGCTTGAAAGCCTTAGGGGGGATTCGAACCCCCGACTTCTACCTTACCAAGGTAGCGCTCTACCACCTGAGCCACTAAGGCAATATCGAGAATTAAAAAAATTTGTTAAAATAATAAAATAGTGCAAGGGAAGGGATTCGAACCCTCGAAGGCCTATACCAGAGGATCTTAAGTCCTCCCCCTTTGGCCGCTCGGGCACCCTTGCATACAATAATGATATATGTTTTCATAGTATATAAATGTTACCCTTTTTTTACTTTTTCAAGATAAAATTTAAAAACTACATTATAATATTAGCTGACCAACTATTTAAATATTAAGATAATCAAAGTAAATATAATAATAATTTTTATAAATCAATTTTTTTATGGTGTATTAATTGAAAGTAGATATGGAAGAATGCGGAGTATGTGAAGACTGCATCGACGTGTGCATGGAAGAAGCTATTGAAAGAAGAGCATACACTATCATTATCGATGCTGAAAAATGCGACAACTGCGGAGAGTGCGTTGACGTCTGTCCGGTTGGCGCAATTTATGAAGACTAGGTTTAATTATGAAAAAATTTACCATCATTGATTATATCATTATCATCCTGGTGATATGTGCTGTTGCCTTTGCTTTCGTACATATTTCCACCAATGATTCATCAAACATTCAAAAAACAGCTTTTGATGAATCCACACTTAATAAACTGCCTGACACTTACCTTAAGTATTATAAGGATGGTTTTATCGTTAACAGTACTGTTGAAGGTTTTAATGCAAGCACTGGAGATAGAATTACATTGACCGGACATGTCGTTTGGGTCGACACGGAATCCGGTGGGGACGTTAAAGTATTGATTGAATCAGAAAATGGAACATTCATGGCTGGATTGTACCGTTACAGTCAGGATGTGGACATTTATATAGATCACATCAGCCTTGAAAGCTACGGAGACAAATATAAGAATCTTACTGAAATAAAAGTTAAGCCGAAACAGTTATCTTCCCTGAAGGATTTGACTTCAGGCATTGAAAAGAATACTGATTATGAAATTTCAACCAAGATTTCCATGGATTCATTTGATCCAAACAAGATACAGGACGTTTATAATGCCATTAAGGAAAATGGAAAAAGAAATTCAATCAAAACAAGCAGCGAGATGGAAGGTCAGATACTGATTACAAAAGCGACACCCGCCAACATTAATGATGGAGATGCCATCTTAGGAAATTTCAATGGAGTCAGTGATGAAATCACCATTAGAATATATGACTCAACCGACAGTCAAGTAGATTCCATTGAAAAGAATTATGATGTCGTGAATATTAGAAATTTTTAAAAGAGCAATTTTATGAGCGTCATTTATTCTTATTTAACTTCAGTAATAAACAGAATCAGTGATGAGTTTCACAATTCTTTTTTATTTACTGTTATCTTTTCTATTTTAGCATTTCTAGAAAATCACTGGGTCAACAGTTTCTTTAAGGGATTGTACCCAAGTGAGAATTTTTTATCTTTTTTAAACAAAAACGTCATTTTAAAAAAGTATATTTTCCACCCACTGATTGTTCTTTTATTGTTTGCATTGTTTTTGATTTTATCACTCAATCCCCCTTCAACAAGTTTGGTGATAACATTACTGATTGGATTCATCGCATTTTTCATTGGATCCACCATTATCCCAAGAAAAATTTCCATTAATGAAGTGGTTCATTTTAGCAGAAGAGATATGTATTCGATTGGTTTCTGCCTGATATTGTTGAGTATTGTATTTTTCTTCATTAGTGTTGCCTCTGTTGGAGGAATTCCTCTTTTAAAGCCATCAATCAGGTATTTATTGAAACCTGCACTTACAATGCCTGTGTTTTTGATAATTCCTGGAACCTGCATGATTGCCAGCGCTTACCTGAAGGAGTTTCAGGATGGAAAAATAAGCCGTTCCAGGGCGAGATTCAGATTCCTATTTTTGCTGGCTATTGACTGTGCATTTTTATTGCTTCTAGGTTATAGGACACCACTACTTGCAGCATTTCTCATCATAATTATCATAGGTTTCTATGGAAATATAGTTTCACTATGGGAAGTTGTTGTTGGCGCATTGATTGGTATAGGTGCAATCATCGGAATAGGTTATTTTCGTTCATTGGGAGAGATGACAATCACTTCCTCAACAAGCCCGCTGTACACCCTGCAGTCACGTGCAGATTTCACATTGCATGTTTTGAACCTGCTTGATTTTATCGGAGGAAACTTCGGCGTAACACATGGCCAGATGTTGGCCGGAGCCATTCCCGGAAGTGACTTGGGCCCTAGGATGATGGTTGGAAAGCTCATTGCATGGAGAACCGAAGTCACTGTCACCCCAACCCTTATCGGCCAGATGGTTGCCGATTTCGGAAAGGTCGGCGTTCTTGTTGAAATGGGCCTTTTGGGATTCATCCTTGGAATCGGGTTTAAAATCATGCAGAATACCAAGGACTTTTTCTACATTGGCCTTTACAGTTTGATTTTGACCTATTCAATTTTAGGTGTTGAAACCGGCATTTTAGACATTCAGGTTTTATTTTACTTTGTTGTTGCCATTTTCATCTACTTTACTTGCGTTAAAAGGTCTATCTTCAATTAGTATTACTGAACTTTGAAATAATTACGATAAAGTATTAATTTTGTATTACTATTTTTTAAGAATAATACTAAAAAGTATTACTTTAATAACCTTTATATATGCTGATTTCATTAAAATTATAATTGTCAAGCGATAACTCGGATTTATTAACCAATATAATTAATAAAACTCCCAATAAACTTGATATTACTAAAAATAAACAAAAATAATAATTTAAGGTAATACATCATTTATAAATATAAAATAAAAAAGTATTACCTTAAAAAAATGGAGGAATAAATTTGCATATACCTGACGGATTTATACCTATAGCACAATGTCTAGTGTACTATGTAATATTAATTGTTGCACTATACTTCTCAGTGCGTTGGGCTAAATCTAACCTAGATGAAAAACGCATACCTCTTTTAGCAGTGCTTGCAGCAGGTATTTTCGCAATCATGTCAATGAACATGCCTATTCCATTCGGTACAAGTGGACATATGGTTGGTGGAGCCTTAGTTGCTATCATATTCTTAGCACCTGAAGCTGCAGTTTTAGTATTTACTGTCGTATTGCTCATCCAAGCATTAATCTTTGGTGATGGAGGTATTACCGCTCTTGGAGCAAATGTATTGAATATGGCAATCATTGGAGGATTTGTAGGATTATTCACCTTCAAAGGATTGAATGGAATTATTGGAAAATACCCTGCAGCAGGAGTTGCAGCATGGCTGGCTACTGTCATTGCGGCATTCGCATGCGCTGTTGAAATGGGTATTGCAGGAACATTCCCAATGAACATCGGTATTCCATCAATGGTATTATACCACTTCTTTATTGGAATAATCGAAGCAGTGTTAACAGTAATTGTTCTTGTAGCATTGGACAAATTCAGACCAGATTTACTAGCCTGGAACAGAGGAGATGCATAATATGGAACAAAAAGATCTTTACTTAATTGGCGTGGCTGTTTTAATCTGCATTGTGATCTGTGCTCTTTCACCATACATTGCATCTGGTGACCCTGACGGATTAGAAAAGTCAGCTGAAGATTCAGGCATTCCAGAAGATTTCTCAATTGAAGAAATCAACGGAATCCCCGATGCAATCTTCCCTGATTATGCATTTGCAAGCGCTCCAGATAACCAACCGTTACAAATTGTGGCCCTAGTTCTAGGTACAATTTTAACATTAATTGTTGGATATGGAGTTGCCCACGTAGTAAGAAATAGGAATTAAATATTTTTAATTTCTATTTATTCCCTTTTTTTAAAAAATAATTGAAATTGATTAAAATATGCATAAGCAAATAATAATATATTACTAATTTTTAATATTATACTAGTGAATAAAAATGGCAGACATAACACAAATTATCAGATTTGATGACTTATCATCACAAAACAGCCCGATACATGATTTGGAGGGCAGGATTAAATTAATTTCAACAATATTCATCATATTAACTTGTGTTATCTCAAAAGAAATATTCATACCAATCATTTTAGAAATATTCCTATTGGTCATCCTCAAGATGGCCAACCTATCATATAAGGATTCCTTTAAAAGATTGCTGATGCTGCTTCCTTTCGGTGGAGCAATCATTATATTCCAGCCATTCATACAGCCCGGAAATGTCATCTGGAGTTATTCATGGCTGCAAGTGACTGACATGGGACTCAACTGGGCAATACTGCTGTTTGTCCGTATGATCGTGTCACTGACTGCAATCATAATCTATTCATCAACAACACCTCTCCAGGAAATGGCCAGCTCATTCAGAAAGCTTAAGATGCCGAGGGATCTGGCAATGATACTGTCAATCATGGTGAGGTTCTTGTTCCTGTTTGTGGATGAGCTTGCAGCAATCCGCAAGAGTCAAAAATCAAGAAACTTCAACATTCATGCAAAAAACACTCCATATAAATGGAGAGTCAAGCAGGTGGGTTACACCATAGGCATGATGTTTTTAAAGGCATATGAACAAGGAGAACGTGTTCATAAAAGTATGGTGAGCCGTGGATTTTCAGATGCCTCCGAAATGTTTGACGAGAAGAAATCCCCTGAGAAAAGCGATTACTTATACTTATTGACAATCATTATCATCGTGATCATACTGGAAATCATCATACTGAATTATTCAGGACAACTGGGTTACTTTGGACAAAACTTGGCGATTAATTAGGTGAAAAACATGGAACACATACATTTAGAGACTAAAAACTTATCATTTACTTACCCTGATGGAACACAGGCATTGAAGAATGTCAACATTCAAATCAAAAAGGGCGAAAAGATTGCAATCATGGGACCCAACGGTGCGGGAAAGTCAACACTGTTCTCCCACTTCAACGGTTTGACCGAACCCACATCCGGCCATGTTGAGATAGATGGCGAGAAGATTGTTTTTGAGCGTGACGAACTGCTTAAGGTAAGGCAGAAGGTAGGGATAGTGTTTCAGGATCCTAATGACCAGCTGTTTGCACCAACCGTCAAGGAGGATGTGGCCTTCGGACCCATGAATCTCGGTTTGGATTATGATGAGGTGAAAAGAAGAATCACTGAATCATTGGAGATGGTGGGCATGAGCGGCTTTGAGGACAAGACCCCTCATCATTTGAGCGGAGGCCAGCAGAAAAGGGTTGCGATTGCAGGTATTGTTGCAATGAGACCGGACATAATGATTCTTGATGAGCCTACTGCAGGTCTTGATCCTGAAGGCGTCGACAAGGTCTTGGACATTTTGAATAACTTGAATAGCGAGGGCATAAGTATCGTGATTTCATCCCATGACATTGAGATGGTCAATGAGTTTGCAGACAAGATTTATGTCCTGTATGATGGTGAAATTATCGCTTCAGGCGACAAGCATCAGATATTTTCAGATAAGGAATTGTTGAAAAAGGCTCATTTAAAGGCGCCAGTCACTACCGAGATACTGTATAAGTTGAAAGAAAAAGGATTAAATGTCAATACTGAAAAGTTGAGCATTGATGAAACAGTTGAGGAGATATTGAAAAGTAAAAAGTTTTAATTTGTTGATTTTCTCCTCTTGAACCTGTCTTTTAGTTTTGTGATGAATTCAAATTCTTCATCAAGTTCCGGTGAGTTTGCAAAGCCGCAGTTTGGGCAATGGTAACTGTTGCAACCATGTTTACCGCAACTGATGCATCCTCTGTTTTCCAGTTGGGTTTCATCAAATTCGAAACCGCACATTCTGCATTTCATGATATAACACCGTTAATAAAATTAGATTAAAAAAAATAAATGAAAAGATTGAAGCTATTCCACTTCAATGTTTTCAGCTTCTTCCTTACGAAGACATACATCATATCCTTTTACACTCATTTCAATAGGATTTCCGAAGGTAGCTACTTTTTTAACAGTGATTTTAGCTCCTTTAACAAAACCCATACCTAATAAGTGTCTTCTTAAATCAACATCCCCGGATTCATGGTATTTCACTAAAGTTACAGTTTCTCCAGGTTTAACTTCTTTTAATGTTTTCATATTATCACCAAATTATAATCTCAAAACATGTTAATTTTTAGGTATACTTAACTTTGTCATAAGTATTATATAAATATTTAGTTATGACTAAAAATTAAGAAAAGATGATTTTGAAAATCATCTTTTTGATCATCTATCCGAAACCGGCTAATAAACCAACATTGTAAATCAAGAAGGAAACTATGTATGCTGTGACTAAAGTAATGGCACACATGGTTAAAGCCCATTTGTAACTGTTGGTTTCCTGTTTGATTGCACCGATAGCTGCGAAACATGGAGTGTACAGTAAAGTGAATGCCATGAATGAGTAAGCTGACAATGGTGTGAAAGTATCATGTATCAATTTAGTGATACCGGCTTCGTCATCCTCTTCCATACCCGCCAAGGTACCGAAGGTTGCAACCACAACTTCCTTAGCAGCAAGTCCTGCGATGATAGCTACAGCAGCTTGCCAGGTTCCAAATCCTAATGGAGCGAATATCGGTGCTATTACATTACCAATCATACCTAATACACTGTCAGCTGATCCGTATTCAACACCTAATGGGAAGATGCTTAAAGCCCATAACACGATGGAACAGGCAAGTATAATGGTACCTGCTTTTCTTAAGAATCCTTTTACTTTTTCCCAAGTGTGCAGCAATACGCCTTTAACTGATGGCACTTTGTATGTTGGAAGTTCCATTACGAAAGGAGAAGATATTCCTTTAAACATTGTTCTCTTGAGTATGGCTGCAACGATTAATGCCACAACAATACCTAATAAGTAAATGGATAATAATATTAAACCGTTGTTTGCTTCAAAGAATGCTGCAATGAAAATCGCATAAATAGGCAATCTTGCAGTACAGGACATGAACGGCACAAGCATCATAGCAAGCATACGGTCCCCTTCGTTTTCCATGGTCCTGGTTGCCATGATAGCAGGCACTCCACAACCGAATCCTAAAATCATAGGAATGAAAGCCTTACCGTGAAGACCAACCAATTTGTGCATGATGATATCCAATGTGAATGCAGCCCTTGCAAGGTAACCGCAGTCCTCTAGTATGCTTAAGAACAGGAACATCAGAATAATGATAGGCAGGAAAGTGAGAACTCCACCTACTCCACCGATGATACCGTCACAGATGAATGATGCGAGATATTCATTTGCGATGAATCCGCCGACCCATTCGGCCAGAGATCCGAATGCCACATCAATCATATCCTGGAAAGGTGCTCCAAGAGTGTATGTGAACTGGAACATTGCATACATGATAATTATAAATATGAATGGTGCCAAAATCCTGTTAGTTACTATTTTATCTATCTTGTCAGTAGTTGTTTCTTTTTCAACCGCCGGTCTTTTTACGGCTTCAGCCATTAAACCGCCGATGAATGCGTATCTTGCATTTGCAACCACTTCTTCTGCACCTTCGTTGAAGATTGTGCGAAGGTGACCTGCTACCTTGTCCACTTCAGCCATGATAGTGGAGCTTTGAGAGGATTTTTGTACTTTTTCTATAACGATTGAGTCTTTTTCCAATAGTTTGATTGCAGTCCATACTGATGGCACATCAAGCAGGTTGTTGTCTTTTTCAATCAATGCCTGAAGATCAGCCAAGTGTTCCCTTAGCTCATCGCCGTATGATAGTTTTGCACTTGAATTTATTGGATTTGCGGCTTGTTTTTCAACAGTGTTTAATAATTCGTCGAATCCATCACCGTTTTTAGCGTTTACTTCAACAACCGGAAATCCTAATAGCTCACTCATCAGTTTTACATCAATGATATGGTCTCTTTTCTTAGCAAAATCGTTCATATTAAGAGCCATTACTAGGTTAGCTCCCAATTCCATCATTTGAACTGTTAAGTATAAGTTACGTTCTAAATTAGCAGCGTCTACTACGTTAATAATTACATCTGAGTCGTCATCTACGATGAAATCTCTTGATACGATTTCTTCCATGGAATGTGCACTCAATGCATAATTACCTGGCAGGTCGATAACATCATAGTTATAGCTTCCATGTGAAAAGTGACCTTCTGCCCTTTCAACAGTTTTTCCAGGCCAGTTTCCTACATGTTGGCGCATACCAGTTAATCGGTTAAAAACAGTAGTTTTACCCACGTTTGGGTTTCCTGCTAATCCTACAATTAATTCTGTCATTAACCATTCTCCCGTATTCATATATTGAAAAATAATACCTTTTTTGAAAAAATATTATTTTTTACTAAAAAAATTTTTTTAGTTTAAGTCCTAACTCATAAAAAATTAGGTTAACCTAAACAATTTAATATTGTATTTCGGAGTATATAAATATTTAGGTATGCCAAATTTTTAAAAATTGTAAATTAAAATTTTGCAAAAAAATTAGATAAAAATTAGAAAAAACAAAATTGATGGTTTAGCCGAAACCTGCTAAAAGACCAACATTGTAAATTAAAAATGACACGACATAAGCGGTTATAATAGTGATTGCACACATAACCAATGCCCACTTATACCCATTGGTCTCATGGCGAATGGCACCTATTGTACCGAAGCATGGAGTGTACAATAATGTGAATGCCATGAACGAGTACGCTGACAATGGAGTGAACGTATCATGTATGAGATGAGTGATTCCGCTTTCATCATCCCCCTCCATGCCCGCAAGAGTTCCGAAAGTTGACACGATAACCTCCTTGGCCGCCAAACCTGCAATGATTGCCACAGCAGCCTGCCATGTTCCGAATCCCAATGGGGCGAAAACCGGAGATATGAAATTGCCGATCATCCCAAGATAGCTATCGGCAGAACCGTACTTAACGCCCAACGGGAAGATGCTCAAAGCCCACAGCACAATGGAACATGCCAGAATGACAGTTCCAGCCTTCCTTAGGAATCCCTTAACCTTCTCCCAAGTGTGCAATATCACACCTTTTAGGGACGGAACCTTGTATGTTGGAAGCTCCATCACGAACGGGGTTGAAAGTCCCCTGAACAGTGTCCTTTTAAGAATGGCCGCAACGATAAGGGCAACGATAATGCCTAAAATATAAATTGACAATAATATTATACCGTTGTGCTCCTTGAAGAAGGCGCCTATGAAAATCGCGTAAATCGGCAGCCTTGCAGTACATGACATGAACGGCACAAGCATCATTGCAAGCATGCGGTCCTTCTCGTTTTCCAATGTACGTGTCGCCATGATGGCCGGCACTCCACAGCCGAATCCCAAAATCATCGGAATGAATGCCTTGCCGTGAAGACCTACAAGCTTGTGCATGAATATGTCCAATGTGAAAGCCGCCCTTGCAAGATAGCCGCAATCCTCCAATATGCTTAGGAAGAGGAATATTATGATGATAATCGGCAGGAAAGAGATGACTCCGCCCACTCCCCCTATGACTGCATCGCATATGAATGATGACAGGTACTGGTTGGGAATGTATCCTGCAACGAATCCTGAAAGCATTCGGAATCCCTGTTCGATGAGCTCCTGGAAAGGAGCCCCCAGCCCATAGGTGACCTCAAACATGAAATACATCAGGACTATGAATATCGGTATTGCAAGAATGCGGTTTGTGATGATCTTGTCAATCTTGTCGGTTGTTGTTTCCCTTTCGACTGATGGCCTTTCAACCGCCTCGGCCATCAAACCGTCGATGAATGCGTATCTTGAGTTTGCAACCACTTCCTCTGCGCTTTCCTTGTAAACGTCATGAAGGTGTTTTGAAACCTTATCGGCTTCAATGAAAATTTCTGATCCAAGACTGGACTTGCGGACCTTCTCTATCACTATGGTGTCCTTTTCAAGCAATTTGACTGCAGTCCATATTGAGGGCACATCCATCAAAGCGTCATCCTGCTCAATCAGTTCCTGTATCTCGAAAAGGTGTCCTTTAAGCTCATTGCCGTATGACAGCTTAGCGCTGGAATCTATTGGGTTTGCAGCCTGCCTTTCCACTATGTTGAATAGCTCATCTATTCCGTCGCCAGTTTTTGCATTTATTTCAACCACTGGAAATCCGAGCAGCTCGCTCATGAGTTCAATGTTGATTATGTGTCCCTTTTTCCTTGCAAAGTCATTCATGTTCAGTGCGAGCACCATGTTCGCTCCCAGCTCCATCATCTGAACTGTCAGGTATAGGTTTCTCTCAAGGTTTGCGGCATCAACGACGTTTATTATAACGTCTGAGTCGTCATCGACTATGAAGTCCCTTGACACTATTTCCTCTATTGAATGGGCGCTTAGCGCGTAGTTTCCCGGCAGGTCGATGATGTCATAGTCATATTCGCCGTGTTTGAATTGGCCTTTTGCCTGTTCCACTGTTTTTCCAGGCCAGTTTCCCACGTGTTGGCGCATACCGGTGAGTCTGTTGAAGACTGTGGTTTTTCCGACGTTGGGATTGCCGGCCAATCCTACTATTAGCTTTACCATAATTCGTTCCTCAATGAATTAAAGTTTATTTGATTGAATTTAATGAAAAAATTATTTTAATTCCAATTTCCACTTTTCAAAAGTGTTGGTTTATTTTAACATGTTAATATTTGCCCACCAATGCTATTTAAGTTAACTATATGGGGATTAAAACCAGTGAAGTTTAGGTGTGCCTAAAAATTTAGAAAGCTTTATATACTATGACGACCAACATTAACACAAGTGACATATATTTAGGCATACCTAAATATTCACTTGAAAAAACATATTATCAGTCGATAATGTAAAATCTCCAAAAATAAAAATATTCAGTATTAAATTAGCTTTTCACAATTTTTACTAATTTAATACACCAAACGGAAAATTAAATCTGCCAAGTTTTCCAAAAAGAAACTCATTTGGTGTTTAACTCTCCTCCATTTTAACACTAAACACCAATGACTTCATTTCTCTTTTTTAATATCCTTCACCATCATAAGTGGCAGCATCATCATAGATTTCCTCATCCCAATAATTATCCTCAATATAATCATCAATTTCCTGATTCAAGCCCCAGTTATGACTGTCATAATAAGTGTAGGCATTGAAAGTGCCCTTATTCTGCAGATTGATGTTCTTGGTTTTCTTGGCCTTCTTGTAATTGGAATCCCCGTCGAACTTGACCTTGACCTTATACTTGCCGACATCATATTTCAAGCGTATCTCACCCTTGTACGGCTTATACGCCCACTTGTAATTGCCGAAAGAATCAGTGATGTTATAGTGGATGGTTCCCTTGGAATGGATTGCCCTTCCCTTGCTGTCAACAAGCTTTATCACAATATACGCCTTGTTTTTAAACGGATGGTCATCAGTTGATATTTTCACCTTAACCTTTTCCTTTGCAACAACCGGACTTGCAAGAACAATGCAAACCGCCAATATTGCAAGAATGATGATGATTTTTCTTTTCATAGTAATCACTGTGTATAATCTGTTACAAATAATATTTAAACATTGACATATAATATAATAGTGAAGTGAATTTTATGATAGAATACGATGACATAATAAAAGACTCCCCATTTCTAGTGAATCATTTGATTTCATTAAGCAAAACACACGACTTCTACATCAACAAGCACATCAAAAACAGAACAGACATCCTGCCAAGCCAGTACTACATGCTGCTATTCCTATATTATGAAATGGGCGAAACACAATCCGATATCGCAAAGGCGTGCCTGATGGACAGGAGCGGTGTTTCAAGAGCCTTCAAGGACTTTGAGGAAAAGGGACTCATCATCAGAAAAGTTGACGAGGAAAACAAGAGAGCATATAAAATCACTTTAACCGAAAAGGGAATGGAAACTGCTGAATTTTTAATACAAAAGGAAACCGAATGGGACAAGATGATATGTGAAGAGCTGGACATCTCACGAGAAGATTTACTTAAATTATTGTCCAAGATCTCACTCAAGTCACTGGAATTCAACAGGCAACAGTTCTAGTCATAGCCTTCTGATTCCAGGTAATCGTCAATCTCATAATTGTCACCATACTCATAATGATCATAATAAGCGCCGGGATCGGTTCTTGACAAGGTATACCTGTCGGGAACAACCGTATGATAATGGCCGCTTCCACCACTGCCACTGTAACCGCCGCTGGAATAGCTTTGAGTCGGCTGAACATTCAACAGGGAATACTGTGAGCTGTCCAATCCCAGAACGTCATACATCAGTTTTGACTCGGAACATGAGATGTTGTCGCTGTCCATGACAATGCCGTATGCCATCTGGTTATCTGGATTGTAGAGCATGAAGCATCTTCCGTCATTGCCTCCCACCAGATAATCTGAAATGTACAATATGCCGTTTCCTGAAAATTCCTGATAATTATTTGCAGGACATTTCCATACAATCATGTAATCCTTTCTGCCACCAGTGTCGAGGTATGTGATGTTTTTGGCATCCATCCAAACGTATGAGCCAAAGGAAGTGTTGAAGTTGGCATTTGGAATATTCTCCTCACCCAGCTTATAGCATCCCTTGAGGGTGGCGTTTAAAATACCATCACCACCGATATTCTCAAAAATCTCATCATCATAGCTTGCATACTTTGGCGGAAAGATGATATTCGCCACCAAGGAGATTGCAAAGCCCACAATGACTATTGCAATAACCACCAGCATGATCTTTCCCAGATTATCCTTGAGACTAGACATAATCTTATATTAAGATGTTAACAACATTTATATTTTTTCTAAATGCAATCCTGCAAAGCACTTAAAATATTTCAAAGTGAAAACAATATTGTTAAAAGGCTTTAATTTAACAAATAAAAATCAATAATGACTTATTGCTTTAGCAACCTTTAAATTAAAGCATGAATAATCTATGGTCATGATAGAATTAGTGATAGCCTGTTTCATCGGCATATTAATAGGAACCACAACGGGGATGATACCTGGAATACACGTCAATACCGCCGGAGCAATACTCTTTGCATCCTCAACATTCCTCCTGTCATTCCTTTCACCCGAGTTTCTTTGCGTACTGATGGTTGCAATGTCAATAGCCCATGCGCTGATAGAATTCGTACCGTCCATGCTGCTTGGCGTTCCCCAGGAGGGAACCGCAACATCCATTCTCCCAGGACACAGGATGGTGCTGCAGGGCAGGTCAAAGGAAGTCATACGGGTTGTTTCAGTTGGGGGATTCGGAGCGATACTTGTTACAATCGCAATGCTGCCGATCTTTGCAATAGCCCTTCCGATACTTCACGAGATTTCAAAACCGTTCACATGGATGATACTGCTTGTGGCCTCAATCTATTTAACCTATAATCTAACCTCCAACATGAGGGATTTCCTCTGGTCACTTTTATTGTTCACGCTTTCAGGAATCCTCGGATGGATAATATTCCAGACACCGATTTCCTCGGGAATCACTTTAATGTGCACTTTTTCAGGACTGTTCGGGATAAGCACAATACTTTTCAGCCTAAACGACTCTTCAACAATACCTCATCAAAATCCCTTTTACGAGCTTAACCTGGACTACAATAAGTTCAAGAGCATATTCGCCGGAGGAATAACCGGCGCTATCCTTGGATTCCTTCCGGGTTTCGGACCCGCACAGGGAACCGTGATAGCTCAGGCTGTAAGCGGTGCCAACGACAATGACGATGACGATACTGTGAATTTCCTTCTTGCAACTTCCGGTTTGAACATTTCGGATTGCCTGTTTTCACTGATTGCAATCTACATCATCGGAAACCCGAGAAGCGGAATAGCCGTGTACATGTCTTATCTGATATTCGAGATGAGTCTGAACCATCTTGCAATATTCATTTTCGCATCATTGATTGCAGTGTCGGTTTCACTGGTGTTGTCGCTGAAGCTTGGCGATTCCTTTTCTAGATTAATGGGAGGCGTTGACTATAAGAAATTGTCGATAGCTGTGATATTGCTTCAGATAGTGATATTATATGTTTTCATTTTCTATTACAAGGCTCCCGTTCTTTACATGACATTGGCACTGGTCACTTCAACCGCAATGGGAATGCTTCCTCACTACATTGGCGTGGGAAAGTCCCATCTGATGGGCGTGTTGATTATACCGGCCATTGTCATTTACATGCAAATGTTTATTTAGGCGATATCATGGACAATACATGATTAAATGAATTTGAGGAGTATTTAAGGAATATGGAAAATTTAGATATTGACAATATAATTGAATTTTATTTCAATAAGGAAACTTCAATTAGATATCTCAATATAAATAGTGATAATTCCGTTGAAATGACAAATGACATTTTAAATGAATTGAAAATCGATAAGAAAAATATTAACCCATTAAAATTTATTTTCCATGAATTAATTGGAAATATTTATGACCATGCTCATTCTAAAAATGCATTAATACTTGGTAGAAAATTTGAAGAAACATATGAATTTATTTTCATGGACGATGGTATAAGCATACCAAATTCATTAAAAAATAATAATTTTCAATTTGAAAATGATTGTGAGGGAATTATCCAAGCGATTAATGGATTATCAACAAAAAATGAACTAGGGTATATTGAGAGAGGAACTGGATTAAATAACACCATAAACATTGTGTCATCGGGAGGCAATGGTGAAACACTTATTGCATCTGGTGAAGGATTAATCTGTATCACAAAAGACAATACTCCTTTTAAAAAGAAAATTTCTAAAAACATGAATGGCACAATTATAATTTTAAGAATTAATTTAAGTAAAAAAATTGACATATATAAATATTTAAATCAAGTAAAATACTAGTGATATTATGAGTGAAATTGAAGTTAATCTTAAAAATGAAATTGGCTCAGATTTAGGTTCTAGGCAAAAAATAGAAAAATTATTTAAAAATATCAACACCAATGCCTCCAAGGTTATAATGAACTTTGAGGGTGTTGAGTTTATGGGTCGTAGTTTTGCTCAAGAATATCTAAATCAAAAACATATTGCCAACTATGAAATAACTGAAATAAATCTTTCAGAAGATATTAAAAAAATGTTCAATATAATTTTAGAGTTAAATAATAGATTATAGTCAGATAATAATCACATTATCTGCTATTTTTTCCGCTTTTTCTTGTATTTCACTAATATCCATTCCAGGGAATGCGTCTATCACACATAAATCAACAGGGTCAATTTCCAAGTCTTCAAATGCATGATTATGTATTTCATAATCCCCTTTAACTTCATTTATTTCCAGATTATATTCCAGGACATCTATCATTTCGGGGTTGATGTCGTTGAATATTACCTTTTCGAAACCGTATTTTTCAAGGTATATTCCTATTGCTCCGAGTCCGCACATCGCATCCAGTGCAATTCCCCTTTTGACATTGTTGTTTTTGAGGTAATTGTGCAGCTGCACCAGCTTCTGCTCAGTTGTGGTGGCGACTTCTATATGGTGTTTTGACTGGTTTTTAACAATTATTATCTTGTCCTTCAGGAGTGTCCTCATCACGTTGACCTGCTCGTCGTCTCCCTCAAGTATTTCAAAATGACTTATTTTTGAATCCTTATCGGATTGTCCCACGGTATCCTGCGGACTTCCCTTAAGCACACAGGCGACTTCAGGAACTTCTCTGATTAATCTTTGGGCCACTTCACCTGTAAAGTCCGGGTGAAGTAGTATGAGTGATTTCTTGTTGATGAACTGTGGGTTGAGGCTGCTGTAGTAGAAATTGGATAACGGCACGGGAGAGTTTCGCCGGAGGGTTGCGTTTTCCTTGACTATCTGTGATTCTATCATGATTTTCAGGATGTGGCTCATGACAATGTCAAGAGGCCTTTTACCGCATTCGCATCTCATGTAATCGGCTGTGAGTGTGTTGAAATCTATCAGGTCCTTCAGGGGTGAGAATTTTTTGATTTGAACGTCGCTGCATTTTTCGCATGGTTCCAGGGCATTTATTTTTTCTGTTATGTTCATGATATAATCGCCTCAATTTCCTTCTTAATATTATTATTGTTTCGCAGTGGTTATAATGCTTTCAAAAGTAATAAAAACTTTATAAGTTAGTATTACTAATTAGTATTTACATACTGAATTAATCGCCATTGGTGAAAACTATGAAAAATGAAGATATAATACCACAATATGAATTAGTGCAGAAGAACTATACCCCCAGTGAAAAAATCCTTCTGGGAGAAATACGTGAAAACCTGGTTGACCTGGCCATGTCCTCCGGAGAGACATTCCGCACAAGCGAAGACAAGCTCTTAAATGACATCAGGAATTTCCTAATCCTAAGACTTAACGGGGACGATGAGAACAGCCACATATCCAGGGAATATCTGGATAACCTCGCCCATAAGTTTTTAAGGGACATTAATGGGTACGGTGAAATCGACCCATTAATCCAGGACGATGAGCTTGAAGAAATCATGGTCATCGGAACAGGCAAGCCAGTGTTCGTCTACCACAGGAAATACGGCATGATGAAAACCAATCTCCAGTTCAGTGATGAAAGGGAAATCCTTGAGCTGATAGACACCATTGCAAGGCAGATTAACAGAAGAATCGATCAGGAATCACCAATTCTTGACGGAAGGCTTAGCGACGGGTCAAGAATCAACGCCACCATCCCGCCGGTTTCAGCGGACGGTCCGTCACTAACCATAAGGAAATTCAAAAGAGACCCCTTGACCATTATCGACCTGATCAATTCAAAAACATTGAGCGTTGAGCTGACCGCTTTCTTCTGGCTGTGCATCGACGGGCTGGGGGTCAAGTCCGCCAATGCAATCATCTCCGGAGGAACAAGTTCCGGTAAGACAACCACTTTAAATGCTCTTTCAGCCTTCATCAACCCAAAGGAAAGAATCATAACCATAGAGGATACTCTTGAACTGCAGATTCCCCATGAACACGTAATCAGGATGGAAACCCGACCTGCCAATGTTGAAAACAAGGGGGAGCTGACAATGAACGACCTTGTCAAGAACTCATTGAGGCAGCGCCCCGACAGGATTATCGTAGGTGAAGTGCGAGCCAACGAGGCCATTACACTGTTCACCGCACTTAACACCGGCCACTCAGGTTTCGGGACATTGCACTCAAACGATGCACGTGAAACCATTACACGCCTGACCAACCCTCCGATGGATGTGCCTGAGATAATGATTCAGGCCATTGATTTCATTATAATGCAGAATAGGATCTACACCCCCTCAGGCGTTTCATTCAGAAGAATCAGTGAAGTGGCCGAGGTCGTCGGGATGGAGGAGGGCACAGTTCAGCTGAACAAGATTTATCAGTGGAATCCTGAAAAGGACATCATCGAGAATGTGGGCGTGACAAGCCACACCCTGACTCAGATTGCAAAGCTCAGCGGGTACAGTCTCACTGAGCTTTATCATGAAATCGACAACAGGAAACTGGTTTTAAGGCACATGATCAATCACAATATCCGTTCAGTAAGGGACGTGAACAATGTATTGGAACTGTACTATAAGAATCCCCAACAGGTCCTCAACAGGATAATCATGAACAGGTGATTTGGAATGTTTAGAAATTTTTTCGTTCTGATTGGAGGGATAGTATTATCCCTTTTTGATTTTTTCAGCAACCTGTCACTTGATGATTTCAAATTTGAGAAAAGTGACCCCGAGGATTTGAATTCAAGTATCTTTTCGAAACTGAACCTGGACATTGATGTTGAACCCATCAAGAAGAAGGATGGCCGGTTGGATGAGATTAGGGATTTATTGCTTCCATACATGTTGTCAAAGCAGTTCATCATAATCTTATCAGTGTTGACTGTCCTGATTTCCTTTTTGACAAGCATTGAGATTTCGGCAATGTATCTTGTAATCGTATTCATGGCATACGTGTTCGTCATACATTATCCTGACATGAAGGAGAAGAGGAATTACTCTGATTTAAATCAGGACCTGCCTTATGCCTTGAGGCATATGGGGATTGAATTGAAATCGGGAAAGGGTCTTCATGATGCCCTTTTAACAATCCGAAATGCTGATTACGGGTCACTTTCCCGTGAGTTTACAAGGGTTTTGGAGGAGATCAAGTTCGGAAGGTCAACAGAGGATTCCCTTCTTGAGATGAGTCATCGCGTCAAGTCTGAGGGCCTGTCAAGGGCGATTCATCAGATTATCGGCACGTTGAGGGTTGGAGGCAATCTGGCCAATAGCTTGGAGATTATCGCTCAGGACATTTCATTTGATATGCAGATAAAATTGAAGGAGTATTCCCAAAAGTTGAATTCGTTCATCCTGATTTATACCTTCCTTGTTATTTTGGCGCCCGTGATTAGTCTGATAATGCTTATGGCGGGTTCGACCGTTATTGGCGATGTGGTTTCATCGGAGCTGCTTTTTGTGATTTATGGAATATTCTTCCCGTTGATTGTGGTGTTCATGGGACTGTTCATTAAAAAGCTGGAGCCGCAGATTTAAAAAGTTAATAATAGGGGTTTGTTTTTTTCAAACCCTTAAAAATAAAATTAGTGTCTAATGACAGTTGCATCCGAAAAAGAAGCACCATAGTTTTTGAAAAATACTTTTTTCTTTTTTTGCATCTTTTGTTTCGGTTGTGCAACATTTTGGTTTGTTTGCGTTTGTTGCCATTTTTTCACCTCAAGTACATTTATGGTTTTAATTAATTATTTTATGATATATAAACATTCTTGAAAAAAAATTTAATTTAAAATAGGTGAAATTAAATATGGAGAACATATTTAATTTCGTGAGAGTAGTTATATGCTTTTTGTATTAAATTAGAAAGAGAGTTGAACTAATTTAATAACAATCGGAGTGTAGTAGGTTTTAATATTAAAACCATATTCAACAATTAAAAATTAGATTTTTAGGTAGACCTAATTTTTTATCGTCAATTATAATGTTGTCACGACTAGTATATAAAGGTTTCTAAATTTTTAGGTTAACCTAAAATATTCTTGTGAAAACATCTTAAGAAGATATGATCCTAAAAAAGCATTGAAAAAAAATAGATAATAATTGGTGCTTTATCGAGGAGAGTAAAAACACCAATTCGAAGAAATTGGAAAATCTTGGCAGATAATTTTCCGTTGCATTGAATTAGAAAATTGTGGAAAGCTAATCCAATATGATATTTATATTTTGGAGATTGTATATTATTATGTCAAATATATGATTTCCTTTAACGGAAGGATTACATTTTATATTACAACCATTTTCACTAGCTAAGTTGCAGAAATATAAATCTTCAGACAATACTGAATCATCTGGGTAAGTGACGAACTTAAAGTACGGATAAGATAATTTATTAAAGATTTCCACTTTAATTAAAGCTATTCCAAGTCCTCCACCTTTGATTTCAATTGGCCTTGGCACTTCATGAATCATGGTCTGACCAGTAATGCAGTTTTGATCATCGAAGTTTTTGCCGAAAGTGAATATCACTGTCTGATCAGTATTTGTTCTTTTCCGGCAATACCAGCCAAGTGCGATATCAGATTCACATTCCAATAGCCTGATTAAAGTGTCAGGCTGTAATTGTATGTCTGAATCTACCATCAGCACATAGTCATAGTTTCCGGCCATTGCGTTTTTAGCTATTTGATTTCTTGCCTTGGCGCAGTCATAGCCTGAAACATAATCAAAGTACAGACTAGAACCTTCAGGTCTTTTAAGTCCGTATATGCTTTTGAAACATTCCGGTTTGATGCTTTCAAAGGTTGGAACTGCAATCAGTATCTTCACTTGTCACCCTCCAGCTTTTGGATTCTCTGCTCAAGTTCATTCAAATTAGTCTTATCCTCTTTGTCACATCTATACTGATACAAGTCAATTAATAGTACAATGATGATGGCTAAAGCAAATGGTATTAGACCTTCCATTAAAGCATACTTCGTTGCATTATCCATTATGATGTTGATAGCTACAGCTGTTAAAACAGCACTTGAAATTGTTTTGGTAAAGTTACAGATGATGATTTTCTTTTTTAAATCTTTCATAGAAATCAACTTAACAATATTCTCCATAAAAGCCTATTCCTTTTGAGGGTATCCCAAAACTCTTTTAGCTTTTTTCTTTGCGTATTCAACATCCCCATCGCCTCTTAACCTACTTGCATAATGACTGGCTACGCCTAAAATAATCATTAGTATGCAGTAGGGAATGGTATTTTCTGTGATTCCTAAAGATTCTGAGTATAACATGATGATTGGTATAATGGTGACTAAAAATGAAGTTAATATGTCAATGTCTTTTCTGTTTCGCTCTAACCATTCATAAAGCAATGTTTTCCACCTCTTCATATGATTTGTTTGTGTGGCTGAGTATTATGCCGTCAACACAAATCTTTTCTTCAGTCCTGTAGACTTCCTCAGCGTTTTCCTCTACGTTTATCCAATCTTCGTATTCTTCAAGAGTTTCAAAGTATCTGATGTATTTCATTGTGCCTCCCAAGTAATTGAATAGTATAATATTCCATTTTCGATTTTGAATTCTATAATGGGCTTGACTGCATAGGGATAGCCTGAGTCTACATATTTGGTGCCGTTCCAGTAGAACCAGTGGCCTGTGGCCTGGTCAATGTATGGACCTTTGTTTTCCAATGTTCCGACAAGCTTCCTTATAGTCATAAATCAAACCTCACTAATGATATTATATTTTTTATTATATAATTTATTATATATTTTATTATTTCTTTTATATAAAATATACTTTTTCAGACTCTTTCAAAAACTTTGTTGATTTTCAAAATCCTTTTTGCGATTGTCATTCCAAATGAGATCTCTGCGATATATTCGTTTTAAAACGCCTCTTTTGGTCTTGAATGTTCGTTTTCTTGATTTTGGCATTGTTTTTTGAAATGCATTTTCAATTTTGTTACTTGTTTTTTCAATTCGTTTATCTTTTAAGTG
>NZ_CACYJE010000019.1 GCF_902774605.1 uncultured Methanobrevibacter sp. | reverse complement strand
TGAGGATATAATCATTAGTATGTCAAGATATGAGAAAGGAAAAAAGACCCTGGAAAGCATTCAGGAAAAATCAGTCGAGGAAATCTTCAAGGAATTGGACGACATCGCACCTGACCTTTCCAGATTCGTAATCGAGTATCCGTACTCCGAAATATACACTCGCGAGGAATTGGATTTGAAAACCCGTGAAATATGCACAGTGACTGCACTGACAGTCCTTGGAACAATCCCTCAGCTGAAGGAGCACATCAATGCAGCATTGAATGTCGGAAACACTCCAGCAGAGATAGTTGAAATCATCATGCAGATGAGCGCCTACTGCGGCTTTCCGAAATCCATCAATGCAATGATGGCCGCCAAGGAAGTCTTTAAGGAAAGGGGAATATTGTAGATTGCCATGTGCGAGAGGACCTGTAGGAACTGCAAGCATTGGCAAGTGAATCTGCAGTTTAAGGGGGATTTCAATGGTGAAACCTGCAGACTTGGAAAAGGACGCACCATGCCAAATGACACCTGCAGCCGGTTCACGCCCAAAAGCACTTTCGACAGCCTGCAGGATCCATATAAGTATATTGATGAATACCGTAACGGCAGAATATTGAAATGATTAGTGGAAGTGATGAATCATGACTTTTGAAGTGGTTGTTCGTAAATTGCAATCAGAGCTGATTGACATAATCGAAAACGGCAAGCAAGTCAATGAATACGAGCTGATAGTGTATAAGTATGTTTTCATAAGCGAACTGGGAATGCCTCTAGTTGAAGATTTGGATGTGGAAATCGATGATGATTCATTCATGATACATGTCATACCGGACGGTCTGGAATTCGACCATTTGAGGAGATTGGTGGATTCCTTTGACAGGTTCAATGTCACTTTCATGCCAAACTCTTATAATGTAATAAAATTAAAATTCAAGCTAAAGTGATTCAAATGTATAATGAAGAGGAAAAGCAGCAACTGATGAATGATCTGGCTGAAATGGAAACCTTCCAGGCCGACACTGGGGATGAGGGAAAAATACTGCAGGAGGATTTGAAGAAATACTTCATCGACGGTGAGGGAGACAAGCAGGACTTGATATTTCGTATTGAACTATATTTCTATGCATTTAAACTCTTCTGCAGAAAGGAAGTGTTGATTGACAGGAATCAGTTCACAATATTTTTAAACGATTCACTATTGGACTATCATTTAATCAATCTGGTAAAACAAGACTTAACAGACTTTGAATTGGAAATCGAGGCTGTTAAGGAAAATAAGGAAGTTTTAATTAATTTGAACTTCACATTGCATTTTTAAATTTTAAAAATCTTGCGAGCATTGCTGGTGGTTATCTCATCAACAGTACTCACATCCATATTTTTTATCTCAGCAATTTTATGAACGGCTTTTGCAACATTGGCCGGTTCGTTGCGTTCTTCTTTTGTCATTGCCAAATATGGACTGTCGGTTTCAGTCAATACATAGTCAAGGTCTATCTTTTCAATCAAATCCTGATGATGCTTGGAGTAGCACAGCATTGTTGAAAAGCTCATGTATGAATCGTCACGGTTCATGATTCTTTTAGCTGTTTTCAGGCTTCCCCCGTAGCAGTGGAATACGAAATACGGAATTTCCTCATAGTCCTCGATGATGTTGACTGCCTTTTTCTCACAGTCGCGCACATGCATTACAATAGGCACCTTATACTCATTTGCAAGATCCAGGAAGCTTCTGAAAATCTCCTGCTGCCTTTCGCGCAGTGCCTTATCGGTAACATAGTAGTAATCCATTCCTACCTCGCCGATTGCGAGAATGTCATTTAAATGATTTGTGATGTTTTCATGAGCAATACGCAAATCCTCTTCAGTGGCATTCTGGGAGCTTACCGGGTGAAAACCGAATGTTGGATAGATGAATCCTTCATAATCCCTTGACAATTGCAATACTTTCATGTTGCTGTCATTGCTGTATCCTGAAACTATCACATGGTCTAACTTGTCCTTTGCTCTTTTGATGACGTCTTCACGGTCATCGTCAAAGTCCTCAAAATCAATATGGCAATGAGTGTCGATCATGGTTTACACTCCGAATCTTCTTTCCCTTTCCTGGTATGACCTTATTGCCCTTATGAAATCAACTTTCCTGAGTTCAGGCCATAAGGTTTCGCAGAAGTATAGTTCAGAGTAGGATGATTGCCATAGGAGAAATCCGCTTAATCTCTCCTCTCCGCTTGTACGTATGATTAGGTTAGGGTCTGCCAGTCCTTCGGTGTAAAGGTTTGCGCTGACTAGGTCTTCATCCACATCATCGATGGTGATTTCACCTGCTTGCACCTGTTCTATGATTTTCTTGAATGAATCGATGATTTCTAAACGTCCGTCATATCCAATAGCTATGTTGAATAATCTTTTATTGTAATGTGCAGTGGCGTCTTCTGCTTCTTGTATTGCTTCACGCACGCTTTCCGGTATCAATCCAGTTCTTCCGACTACTTTTACTTTCACTTCGTTTCTATGGATTTTCTCGTGGTCTACTAGTCTTTTGAAGTTTTTAACGAATAGTTTCATTAATCCTTCGACTTCATGTTCTGGTCTGTTGAAGTTTTCTGTAGAAAAAGCATATACGGTTATGATTTCAATTCCCAGTTCAATACTCCAGTCCAATACCTTTTCCAGTGTGTCAACTCCGATTTCATGTCCCTTGACTACATCCATGTTTCCTTGGAGCTTGGAGTATCTTCTGTTTCCATCCATGATTATAGCTACATGCTTCGGCATCTTTTCTGGCTTCAATCCACGTGTGATGTACCATTCATATAGTCTATAAAGTATATTTTCTCCCATTCTTATCCCTTAAAGCTTTAATTATTTGTCTTCAGCTAAATCGTTTGCTAGTGTTAGGCTGCGAACATATCCTTCAATGCTTTGGTCTCGGCTAGTGTCAATGTATGTCCTGTCTATTCCAAAGGTTACTGCCCCGTAACTTGGCCATGAGCTGAGCAATACCAGGGTTCTGAAAATGATGTTTCCCACTCTGCCGTTTGGCGCTATGATGACGTTGCAATGGTCATTTATTGCTTTTTCAATTAGTATGAAGTAGTTGGTGACGTCTTCATGTGTTTCCTCAATCATTCTTGTTAGTTTTTTAGCGTCCTTGATTGAGTTTGACACTTCGCTTCCTCTTCCGAAGTCATCTTCCCTTCCTTCTGCAAGAACTGCTATTTTAGGCTTTTTGTCCACTTTTTTAAGGAATTCTGCACAGTTCATTGCAATATCATATTTCTCCTCAATGGTGTTTCCCTCATCTATCCCGACAGGGCTTAACAGGAATTCGTATTCGTCGCCATGAACATAGGTTGCCCTTGAGAGTTTAGGGTAGTGTTCCTTGAGTTCTTTCATGATATTTGATGCTGGAAGTGATCCACGGATGACGCCATCAATTTTATCATCTAAAACTGCTTTTACTAAGTCTTCATCTCTATATATTAATTTGAGTTCCGTTTTTGGGTGTTTTTCTTTAAAAATATGACAAGCTTGTATTATATTTTCGTTTTCACCAACACCAATAGCTATTGTTTTCATTAATTATACTATATGTATATTATTATAAATTAAAGTTTTCTAAAATTATGGTGTTTGAGGGGATAATTAAAAAAAGAAATTAGGATGATTTGTTAAAATCATCAATTGCAGAATCAACAAGTTTGAGCACTGATTCTTTTAAGTCAGGGTATGAATCGTTTATAGGCACCGGAATATTGTCACAGTACACCACTTCAAGGCCATGAGCTATTGCATCCTTAGTTGCTACATCAACTGCCGCTGCTTTAAGTTCGGTCAGCATGACGTCAACCTCATCCATGTATTTTGCCATGTCCTCGCGAAGCAATGGCCTGTTGGATAGGTGAGCGGTTGTTCCCACTACTTTGCAGCCGTAGTTTGTCTCCAGGTATTCGACCAGCTTGTCCTTGACCTCTTCAGGGGCGGTTGTTGCGAAAAGCACCTTCTTGCCTTCAATGTCTGCTAGCGGTTTTGGCCTGAACACTGTTGATATAACTGTTGCATCCGGGTTGACCTCGCCTACGAACTCCTCGATTTTTCTGATCTTGTCGTCTGAGCACATTGGCTCTTCGCACATTGTCAGGATGACAAGGTCTCCAAGTCCCACCCTGTATGGTCCGAAGTATGTTGTGAGGTTTTCTATTGGTTGGTTTGCTCCAATCAATGCTATTTTCTTGTTGGTTTTGATTGGAGGTATTGCAGCTCCGCTTCCCTCGAATATTGCGAATTTGGAGTCAACCTGATTTGCGAGCTTCGCTCCCTTTTTCATGTTGGTCATGAACACTTCACCGGCCATTCCTCCGCCGCAGCGCCTGCAGCCAATGGTAAGTATCCTGCTCATCAGTGCGTCTTCCCAATGGTCGCTAGCTGCATGAACTCCTTTCTCGGATTGTTCAAGTAGGAATTCGGCGTTGATTTCCAGTTCTTCTCCGTGGACGATTTCAGGCTCTTCAGGTCCTCCACGACCCATGGCGATTACGCATGGCTCGTACCCGTTCTTGTCAATGAGCCTTGCCACGAAACCTGACACTGCGGTTTTGCCTATGCGCTTGCCTGTTCCGAGGATGGTTATTGCCGGCTTTTCCATCACGTCGTATTGTGATGTTGGCTCGAACTTGAAGTCCGGTCCCTCGTAGCTTATTCCTTCGTTGAGTACCTTGCATGCTATCTTGAACCTTTTGGGGTAGTCGAGTATTGGCTCATCGCTCAGGTCGAACACGGTGTCGATGTTGTGTTCTCTTATCATTTCAACGATGATATCATAGGGGATGTCCTTGTCCTTTGCGAATTGCACAGGTATTCCAAGTTTTTCTGAGTAGGATTCCTCTGAATCGTCTCTGAGCTTTTCAGTTCCTCCTATGAATACTGCTCCTCTGATATCAATGTGTTCCAGGTTGTTTAGGGTATCTATTGCTTCCTGTGTGACTGGCAGGTAATGTTCGCCGTCAACCAAACACAGCATTTTTGTTAGAGATTTCATGATAATTATTATGGTTTTAATAAGTAATAAGTTAAATTATTAAATATGTTTTTTAGTGAAATTGACATTGAGGAAACCCATATCCGTCTGACCACTGACCTGTCAGCCCATGACCTGAAACAATATGTCCATAAGTTAAGGTTTGATTTGAAAAACTACATTAGGCTCAGTCAGGATTTCCTCCTCTCAATGGAGCCGATTGCCGGATATGCTGAGAATTTGCCGGACATAATTAATAGGATGTATGAATCATCCAACAATGCCGACGTTGGGCCTATGGCCTGTGTGGCGGGAACCATTTCAGAAATGTCTTTGGATTATCTAATCAAAATGGGGTCTGATTATTCCATTGTTGAAAACGGAGGGGATATCGCACTTGTAAATGATACCAAGGTATTGTGCGGAATCTATTCGAATAACCATGTTCTTGGAAACAACATCGCTTTTGAAATACGGCCAAGGCGCAGGCAATTGGGAATATGCACCTCTTCGGGAAAAATCGGCCATTCAATCAGTTTCGGCGAGTCAGACAGCGTCACGGTCATATCCGATTCGCCGTCTCTTGCCGATGGGCTTGCAACCCGAATCGCAAATGATGTTTGTGGGGATGCCAGTGAGGATAAGGTTGCCAATGCACTTGAAACTGCGGAAAACTTTAGGGAATTTTACCGTGGGGTTTTGATAATTTCGGATGATAATGTTGGCACTGTGGGAAGATTGCCCAAAATTGTTGAAACAACAGAATTTGATGTAAAAAACATTTTCAACTTTATTAAATAGTGTTGATATTTTGTTTAAGTAAACTATTTTTGAATGCAATATTTAAATATGAGTAAATATTAAATATTAAAGTATAGATTTAAGGAGTTAATTTTTAACTAACTGAAATTAGTTAATTTATGGGTTAGATATCTATGTATAAAGACGAAATGATACAATTACATCAATTTTTAGTATATGTTTTAAAATATTTAGCTGAAGATGACCAAATAACCAATGACTGCAGTGAATATATCACCCTGAAAATTAGTCCGCATCACATCCACAAGACTAAGGCTGAGCATAAGCATGCCATTTTTGTGCTGTGCAAGATCATTGCTCAGGTGGTGGCTGACAAGGAACACAGTTCCATTCCTGAAAATGTTCGCAATTCACTTTCAGATTTAGTTAAAAGATCTGAAAATGAGCTCAATGCGTCATAAACTCTTTTTCTTTTTTTATAATTGCTTCAATTCTTTTTTTTAATTGTTCAAATCTATATTTTTTGTTGTTGAAAAGCAAAGTCTTAAAAAGTTTTATATACAATCTATTTATTAATAATATTTATGATAAAAAATTAACACGCGTGATATTTTGAAATCCTTTGAATTTTTATCCAAGAAAAGAGAAGAAAAACCAAGAAAAAATGGAATTACAATGGTCCTTGACAAGGGATTGGGCCTTGAAACAGCAAAAAGCCTCATGGAAATCTCAGGAGAATATGTGGACTACCTGAAATTCGGATGGGGAACAACAATCGTCCATGAGCAGGAAATAATCAGGAAAAAAGTGAAAATGTACCAGTCACATGACATACAGCCATACACAGGCGGAACACTGTTCGAGCTGGCGTACATGAACAACAAGCTCGAGGAATTCTTTCAGGAAGCACACAATCTTGGATTTGAGGCAATTGAAGTGTCAGACGGTTCAATCACAATTCCTCACGACAAGAAAGTGGAATGCATAGAGCTAGCAAAGGACAAAGGCTTTGAAGTGCTCTCTGAAGTAGGCAAAAAGGACCCTGCACTCGACAAGGAACTCACACTCGATGAGAGAATAGAATACATGCAGGAGGAACTTGATGCAGGATCATCCCTAATAATTGTGGAAGCCAGGGAAGGCGGCAAAAACATCGGAATATTCGACAAGTCAGGAAACGCAAAAGAGGATGAGATAGACTATATCCTGGATAATTTCGACGGAAGCAAGCTATTATGGGAAGCTCCAAACAAGGACCAGCAAGTCTTCTTTATCCTGAAGCTTGGAAACACAGTAAACCTGGGAAACGTTTCCACAGACGACATAACCTCCCTTGAAACGTTAAGAAGAGGATTGAGGGGAGACACTGTCGGTAAAATTTAAGATTACTTATTTATCAATCGGGCAAAAAAGTAGTAAAATCGTTGAAACAATTATTTAATCGGGCAATAATGATTGTTTCAAACACAAAAAAGAGAGGGTATTAAAATTGAGTGAAAAGACAATCGGCCAAATCAATGAGAAAATTGAAAATGGCGAAGCAAACATCTATACGGCAGAGGAGTTCAAGAAACTCATAAAAAAGGATGACGCCCCAAGCTTTGAGGAAGTTGACGTGGTGACATGCGGAACATGCGGAGTGATGAGCGGAACCGCAGCAATCCTCAACTTTATCGTTTCACCGCCAGGTGAATTCATAAGGGCAAACGAGGTCTACCTCAACGGAGTGCCGGCATACGCCGGGCCGTGTCCGAACGAATGGCTGGGATCAGTGGACGTGATACTTCACGGAACAGCGCACTCCCTACATGACGAGAACTATGGAGGAGGATTCCTCCTCAAGGACCTGCTTGAAGGGAAAACTGTTGACGTCAGGGTTGAAAGCGCCGACGGCAAAACCATTGAAAACACCATGACAATCGATGACATCACTCGTGGACAAATCATAGGTGCCCGTATGGCATTCAAGAACTACACTGCATTCACCAATCCGAACAATGAAGCAGTTAAGTCAATATTCGCAGCAACACCTCTTGAAGGAAACCTCAGAGGATTGACATTCTCCGGCTGCGGAGACCTGAACCCGCTTCAAAATGACATTCCCCACAATGTAATCAGGGAAGGATGCAAGGTTCTGATAAACGGTGCTGTAGGATACATTCTAGGAGATGGGACAAGGTCAAGTCCTGAAAAGCCGAATCTCATGCTTTCAGCAGACTACAAGCAAATGGACCCATACTACATGGGAGGCTTCAAGACAGGCCAGGGCGGTGAAATCTACGATACCGTGGCAATACCGATACCGGTTTTAAACGAGGAAATCTACAATAACCTGCTGGTGACCGATGACATGATAGATCTGCCTGTTGCAGACATCAAGGGACGCCACCTCCCCTTGGACAACACCAATTATGATGAAATGTGGAACGGCTATGACTTAAGGCCACAATACGATGATGGCAAATGCACAGGATGCGCGTCATGTACCGTTGAGAAAGTCTGCCCGACCAATGCATTCAAGGACAGGAAACTTAACCTAGCGCACTGTTTCGGATGTGGAATGTGCGCCAACTACTGTGAAAACAACGCATTTGACATGAACACTGGTGATGTCGACTTGACAATAAACGGCGAAAAGGTCAACATTCCAATCATCTGCAGGCAATCAGACAGGTTAAGGGGAAATAAACTGTCATTGAAACTCAAACAATTAATCGAGAATAAGGAATTTAAGCTTTAAGGTGGTTTATATGACCAATCAGCAGAAGATAACAGACTCCCCGATTGATTTTGCAGAGCAAATCATTGAGGATGTTAAAAACTCAAAAGAAGATGGAGTCTTGAAGTGCGTGCAGTGCGGAATGTGCACCTCCACATGTCCAGCAGCACGCCACAGCGACTATAATCCACGTGAAATCATAGAAAGGGTACTGGATGGTGACATTTCAATTATTGAGGATGACAATATCTGGAACTGCTTCTACTGCTACACCTGCCACAGCGTATGCCCTGTTGGCAACAGCGTATGCGAAGTAAACCAGATACTCAAGCAATTCGCAGTGTCAAATGAGATCGGATACGATAAGTTATATGAATACCTCGGCTTTGCAGATTCCTACTTCACAGCAGCCATCGGAGCGATACCTGAAATATTCTTCACAGACATCGACCGTGACGTGCCGGGATGGTGGGAATTTCGCCAGCACCTTGATGAAATAAGAAGCGAACTGGAGCTGGACCCGCCGCTGATGCCTCCTGAAGACGTGATTGATGAGGTAAGCACCATTTTGACAATAACAGGTTTTAAGGATAAGATCGATAAGATAAGGGCAACTCAGGAGGAAGAGAAATGAAACAGGTTCCGGACAAGGACATATTGCTGTTTAGAAGCTGTCTTGTGAGCGTCGAATACCCTGGAGTCGAGGCATCCACAAAATATGTATTCGACAAGCTTGGAGTGGACTATGCAATATCCGAAAAGCAAACCTGCTGCACAGGCCTTGGGCATTATTCAGATGTATTCGACCAGGTTGACACTTCAGCCATTGGGGCAAGGAATTTCAGGATAGCAAAGGACATCGGAAGGCCGAACCTTGTGATGATGTGCGCCACATGCTATGCAATCAACAAGAAATCGGTCAAGCTATTGAACAGGAAGGATGAATTGAGAGAACACATTAATCAGTTATTCGATGAAAACGGCTTAGGCCATCTAAAATACGAGAAGGATGACTTGAAACCGACGGAAAATATTTTCCACGTGGTCGATATACTCTATGCTAAAAAGGATGAGATAAGAAAGCATATCAAGTATGACCTGAGCGAATATACGATAGCAACCCACCATGGCTGCCACTACTGCAAGGTCCACTATGAGGACACCATTGGCGGTGTGCGAGACCCTAACGTTATGGATGAGCTGATAGGTGAGTGCGGATGCAGGACCATCGGATGGTATGATCACAAAAGGGCAACCTGCGGAACAGGATTCAGGCAAAGGTACTCCAATCCTGAACTGTCATTCACTGCAACGGCGGATAAGATGAATGCAATAGCCGACGAGGACGTGGACATACTTGTCCACCTGTGCCCGAACTGCCATATACAGTTTGACCGCTACCAGCACCTCATCGGCGAGCGTGAAGGCAGGAAATTCAGGGCGATTCACCTGAACATTGCACAGTTCATAGCATTGGCCATGGGTGGAGATTTGGATAATGTTATTGGTGCCAAGGCACATACGGTTCCTATTGATTCTGTTATTAAGGATTTGAAGGAGGTTAAAAATGAGGGATGATTTGAAAGTTGGCGTGTTTTTATGTGAGTGTGGAGGAAACATCTCAGACATTGTGGATTTGGACAGGGTTCGTGATGAGTTGGATGTTGAGTTTATAGGGCAGTTCGAGAACCTGTGTTCATTGAACGGTCGAAAGATAATTCGTGATGCAATCTTTGACCATGACCTTGACCGGGTGGTGGTGGCTGCATGCTCACCGATAAGTCATGAGAAGACCTTCCAGGATTATGTCAAGCCCCTAAATCCTTACCTTATGGATATGGCGAACATCCGTGAGCAGTGCTCATGGGTGCATGACGATAAGGGCAAGGCCACATCAAAGGCAATAACACTTATAAATGCATCAATCGAGAAGGTCAAGCAATCCGATGCGGTTGATCCGATATACTGTCAGACACCTGATGAGGTTGCCGTTATAGGTGGGGGAATCGCAGGAATGAACGCCGCATTGTCCCTTGCCAAGCAGGGAAACAAGGTCACGCTCATAGAGCAGTCCCCCTCAATAGGAGGCCATATGGCCAAGATTGGAAAGGTGTTCTCACCGGTCAAGATTGCAGAGGAATGTGGAATGTGCCTTTTAAACCCGATACTCAATGAACTGGTGTGGAACGACAACATTGAAGTCATGACAAACACTAAAGTGATTGAGGCGGAAAGGAGGGCTGGAACATATAACCTGATAATGGAGAAATCCCCTCGTTATGTTGACGCTGAAAAATGCATCGCATGCGGCAAATGCGCCGAGGCGTGTGAGGTTGAAGTGCCGAACGACTGGAACGATAACCTGTCAATGCGCAAGGCCATATACAGGCCATTCGGCCAGTCATACCCTGAAGCATACGTTATAGACATGGACAACTGTTCAAGATGCAGCGAATGCGTAAAGGTGTGCACCATGAAGGCAATCCGGCTCAGGGGCAGACCTGAAAGGATTCCTCTGCAAGTCGGGTCAATAGTGGTGGCTACAGGCCATAAGCTGTTTGACATGGAAAAGCGTCCGGAATACGGCTACACCAGATATGATGATGTGATAACTCAATCAGAATTGGGGCGCATAACCGGCGTTAACGGTCCGACAAAGGGCAAGCTGTTAAAGTCAAACGGTGAAGTTCCCAAGCGTGTCGTCATGATACAGTGTGTGGGTTCACGTGACGAAAAGCCCGACGGGCACAGGTACTGCTCAAAGATATGCTGCACTGTCGCATTGAAGAATGCCAACATCATAAAGCACAAGTACCCTGACACTGACGTGCTGATATGCTATACTGACGTGCGAACACCTGGAATGTTTGAGAAATACTATAAGCACACCCAGGAAAACGAAGTCCGGTTCCTGCGCGGACGTCCGGGAGAAGTGGTTAAGAAGGGTGACAACTTCATAGTAAGGACAGAGGATACATTGAAAGGCGAATTCGTTGAAATCGAAGCGGACATGGTGGTATTGTCAACTGCGATGGAGCCGTCCGAAGGAACACGGGAGATAGCGGGGATATTGAATGTTGGCGTTACCGAAGACGGTTTCATCAAGGAATCACATCCGAAAATCAAGCCAGTCGCCACTGACGTGCAGGGAATATTCGTCTGCGGAACCGCCCATGAGCCGAAAGACATAACCGATTCGATCATGCAGGCAACCGCTGCGGCTTCAAAGGTTGGCGAGTACAACTATGGCGGAGTTGAAATCGAACCGTTCATAGCCGAAATAGACACTGAAAGATGCACAGTCTGCGGTGAATGCATAGAAAGGTGCAAGTACAAGTCAATGAGCATACAGAATGATGAAATCTACATTGACCCTATGAGCTGTACAGGCTGCGGCAAATGTCTTGTAGGCTGCAAGCAAAGGGCAATAACCGTCAACGGTAACATCGACGAGAAGATAATGGCCACAATTAATGGAGCATTGTCCAAAAAGCAAGCTGGCGAACGCATGATACTGGTGTTTTTGGACAATATCGGTTACACTGCAGCGGACAATATTGGAGTCAACAGGCTAAAATATCCTGAATCAATCCATATCATCAAGGTAATATCAGTCAACAGGGTAAGGCCAAGGCACATCAAGTATGCATTGGATAACGGTGCCGATGGAGTTTTCATCGGAGAGTTTCCGGGAGACCTGATGTATGATGAGGTGGAGCGCAAAATCAAAAGGGCCAAAAACAGGCTCGAGGAATTGGGGGAAAACCCTGAAAGAATCACATTCTCAAAGGTTTACATACCATACTTCTCAGGACTTGCCCGCAAGTTCCAGGAATTCGATGCTAAGATAGCTGAACTTGACGGAAAATAACATGTCTTTAAAAAGGTTGATTTTGCAAAAGGATGATGATTTTCAAATTGATGTGGATTCAACAGATGACATTGAGGTTCTAAAGGAAATCGCATTGGATAATCCTAATTATAGAATCCGCTTAAAAGCGGTTTTCAGGATATCTGACGATGAATTCCTAAAAGGCATTGTGGAAAACGACCCGAACCGCAAGGTTAAAATCCATGCTGTTGAAAATATTGAAAGACTGGATTTCCTGGAGGATATTTCCCGGAACAATTCAGATTGTCATGTGAGGCTCAAAGCTATTGGAAAAATAGATGATGGGAAAATATTGGAAGGAATTCTGGAGAATGAATCCAATAAGAGTGTAAAAAAAGTCATTATTGATAAATTAAAAAATTAAAAGAATCATGTAACATTAATCTGTTACATGATGATTTTCTTCTTTTTGGGGCTTTTTGCCATTGAAAACGTCCGTGTCCAGTGAATTGTTTTTAAATGATACAATCAGAGTGCAGATTGCATCTCCTGTAACGTTCACGGCAGTTCTGAACATGTCAAGGATATGGTCTATGCCGAATATCACTCCAATAGCTGCTACAGGCAATCCGACGGAGTTGAACACCATTGTCAATGTAACAAGACCCACTGATGGAACGCCCGCAGTTCCAATGGAAGCCATCACTGCAGTGAATATCACTGTCAGGAGTGCGGAGGTTCCAAGATCCATACCGTATGCCTGTGCTGCAAACATTACTGCAACACCCTGCATTATGGCGGTTCCGTCCATGTTGATTGTGGCTCCTAAAGGAATGGTGAATGAGGATACGTCACGTGAAACGCCAAGTTCTGAGAGTTTTTCAATGTTTAATGGTATTGTTGCGTTTGATGTTGAAGATGAAAATGCGAAAAACATCACGGAGAAGAATTTCCTGTAGAATTTAAGTGGATTCAATCTGGTTAATATGACAAGTAAACCCGGATAGACCACGAATGCCTGTATCGCCAGACCCAGCAATACGCATGACACGTATTTTGTCAAGGGGATTATTGCTTCAAAACCAAGGCTTCCGAATGTCTTTGCCATGAGGCAGAAAACTCCTATTGGTGCGAATTTCATCACGATGGAGGTCATTTCCATCATTATTGTGTTTCCCTGTGTGAAAATATCATTGATTATTTGTGTTTTTTCCTTCAGCTTGGCTAGAATGTATCCGATAAGCAGTCCGAAGATAATCACGGGCAACATGTCCCCGTTGGCAAGGGAGTTGATTGGATTGTCAGGGATAATGTTTAATATGGTGTCTGTCATTGTCTGATTCATGACAACACTGGATGACTGGGCGACGCTTGCCATGTTCAAACCCAATCCCGGTTTGAAGATTATTCCAATCACGAGGGCCAGTGTCACTGCAATGGCAGTGGTTATTATGTATATGAGTATTGTTCGCCCTCCAATCGCTCCGATTTTTCTAATGTCGGATATTGATGCGACACCAACAACTATGGAACAGAAAACCAGTGGAACAACCAGCATTTTCATTAGCTTGATGAATCCGTTTCCTCCAAGGTAGAAGATATTGTCCATCAGTATTACATTTTTAATGAATGGATTGTCCACGTAGAAATTAAGGAACAGGCCGAAAATCAAACCAAGTATCATTCCTATAAGTATCCAATTTCCAAGGCTAATCTTCTTGAATATTTCAATCATAATTATTAATTTATTTTTAATTTGTTAAATATCTTATACCTTGGATTTCAAGAATGTTTAGTCCTATAATTCTTCAAGAATCTTCAAGCCCAAATCGCTGCAGGCATATAATCGTCCCTTTCTCACATTCTCATTGACGCAAAATACGATGTTATTATTTTTCAACGCTTGTAAAGTGGCTGATATGTGACTTGTTTGAACATTCAATTCCTTAGCTATTTGTGTGGGTGTTTTCAACTCTTCACCAATGGATTTCAGTGTCCGGATTCTATAGTTGGATGCCTTGACAAAACCTAAAATCTCATAGAATTCCTTATCGCTCATGAAGGATAATTTCAATTCACGTATAAAAATAGGTTATAATTATCAAAACGGTTAAGATGAAAGTTAATGAAAAAAAGTAAAAAGGTTAAATGGATTTCATGAACCTTTCCTTGATGGTGATCGGGTCCAAATCAATGATTGGCGCTTTTGAATTGCCTGCCTCGGTCCTGTAAACGACAAAGCTTGCATTCTCATTGTGCATCACGTCCTTGAGGTTGATGTCATTGAAATCATAGCTGTTTTTGAATCCAACGCCCTTGGCAACATCAACCAGGTCAATCATCTGTGCGTAGGTGTCCTGGTTGCCGGTTGAACCGTATGCTCCATTGTCAATGACAATCCAGGTCAGGTTGGATGGATTGTTTGCAAACACTGTCACAAGAGATCCCATGTTCATTAGAAGTGACCCGTCACCGTCGATAACGACAATGTTCTTGCTTGGCTTGGCCAGTGCAAGGCCCAATCCTATTGATGATGCAAGACCCATTGAGCCGATCATGTAGAAGTTTTTGGAGCGATCATCTATCTCGTATAATTCCCTTGATGGAAATCCGATGTTGCATATAACCAGTTCCTCGTCAATATGTTCCATAATGTCTCTAATTGCTTCATATCTTGCCATGCTATCACCAGTACTTAATCTCCAATAGTATGCTTACAGGCTTTCCCTCATCCTCTGACAGTTCCCATGCCAATCGAATATCATCATATGCCTCTTCAGGATTTCCAGGTTTGAAGAAATTGAAGTTCATAGCTTCAAGTATCCTTGGTGTTGACTCGCCCATAGGGACCTGTCCGCAAATGTTCTCTCCTTCTGTTCCCCGATGGCTCATTATCATAATCAGCGGGAATTCATATAGTTCCATTAATGACTTAAGGGCATTTATTGAGTTTCCAAGTCCTGAATTCTGCATCAGGATGGCTGTTCTTTTGCCTCCAAGGTATGCGCCGGCACATATTCCAATCCCCTCCTCTTCGCGTGTGACTGGAATATGGGTTATTTCAGGGTCCTCGTCAATCATGTCCAGCAATCTTGACAGGTTGACGCATGGTACGCTTACGATGAAGTCGATTCCTGCATCCTTAAGGCCGTCGTAAATAGCTTCTGTACTATCCATTTTAATCACTTCATGGTATATTATTTGTATAATAATGTATTTAAATTTGTAATATTCATCATTTTTGATTTTTTTATGAATATTATTCCTAGTTTTCAATTTGTATTAATGTACATTTTCATACAACAGTTCGGTTAATAGTAACCTTTTTATTTATTCAAATCTAATATTAAATCATGTTTGATAAAATACCAATATCCTCCAAGACAGAAAAAATCCTGACCAAATCACTTGATGAGCAGATTACTGTCGAGGAAGCGAATCATCTAATGAATATTAAAGGGCCAGACCTATATCCCTTACTTGCAACTGCTGACTATTTAAGACACGAAATCGTCGGGGACGACGTGACATTCATTAACAACTGTAACATTAATTTCACTAACATTTGTACAGTTAGATGTGGTTTTTGCGCATTCGGTAAAGACGCTGACGACCCTGAAGCATATATTTTGAATGACGAGCAAATCCTTGCAAAGGCACAGGGTGCCGTTGATAAGGGGGCTCATGAGTTCTGCGTGATGGGTGGAGTTTTGCCTGATGCAGACATTGAATATTATGAGCATCTCATGCACCTGTTGAAGGATGAATATCCCAACGTCATGATTCACGGATTTTCACCGACCATGGTGAGGGATGCATGTGTGGTTTCAGGAATCGACATTGCTGAAGGATTCGAGAGACTACGCGACGCCGGCCTTGACACATTGCCAGGCACTGCTGCGGAAATATTGACCGACAGGTCAAGGGAGATAATATGCCCTGAAAAGGTTACCGTGGCCGAATGGATTGATGCGGTTAAAACCGCCCATGAAGTTGGCATACCGGGTTCTGCAACAATAATGTACGGTCATGTGGAAACTCTGGAGGAAAGGGTGGAACATATTGACATTATCAGACGATTACAGGAAGAGACTCATGGGTTCACCGAGTTCATTCCAATGACTTTTATGCATGAGTATTCTCCAATCTTTTTGGAAGGCCAGACAAATCTTGGAGCCAGCGGCACTGAGGACTTGAAATTGTATGCCGTTTCCAGATTGATGCTTAGGGACTTGATTCCAAACATTCAGGTTTCATGGGTTAAGATGGGCTTCAGGTTCGCTCAGGTGGCATTGACAGCGGGCACCAATGACCTTGGCGGCACACTTGGCGGAGATGAACTGTCAGCTGCTTCCGGTGCTCCGGACGGTGTGGAAGCGTCAATTGAAACCTTAGACAGTATGGTGAGGAACCTTGGAAGAAAGCCGATTGAGAGAAACTCCAAATACACTGAATTTTATCCTATCGCGCAGGGCATTGAATTGCCTTCAAAATAAGGTGTGAAAATTGAAGAAGTTTATTGTTATTGATGGATTAGACGGGTCAGGCAAGGACACTCAGGTTAGATTGCTTGCCGAAGCATATGAAAGGCAGGGAAGAAAAGTCACTGTAAGGTCCCATCCATGCAATGATAATAAATACGGTAGAAAATCAAAACAGGCTCTTCTCAAGGAGGGCAAGTGGAATCACATCAAGGCCACATTGTACTTCGGCATGGACGCCATCAGGTCAGTTCAGATGTACTGCCACAGCAGGGACACTGACGTTGTGATATTTTCCCGCTATATCCTTGCGGTGATGTATCTTCCAAACGGCATCAACACTCTGATTTATAAGATTGTGGCTTTCATTCTTCCAACATCCGATTGCATGTTCTTTTTGGATGTGACTCCCGAGGAATCGCTCAGGCGAATCGGTTCACGTCATGAGCAAACTGAAATGTTCGAGAACATTGATTCCCTGCGTGAAAACCGTGCCCGGTCACGGAAGTTCACATACAATTGGAATGTAGTGTCAGGTGAGGATTCTCCAGAAGTGATTTCCGAAAAAATAGTTAATAAATGTTTTGAAAGCGACAGGATGCTTTCATAATACTTCTTTTATCCCGTCAGATGTTATGATCATAAGGGAGTTCAGGTTATCAAGCACTAGTGACACTATCGGATGGGTTTGAATGTCCTTGTGCATGAATATTATTTCATTTTCAACAATGTCAATCCAGTTAACATGATACACCACCACGCCGTTCACAATCAGGCCAAGGAATTCCGGCACGTAGCGGTTCTCGTTGATTTCTTCGAAGTAGGGGTTTTTTCTAAATATTTCTCTTAAAACTTTATCCATAATTATCATGCTCCTTTTCTTTCATAAACGAATTTAGGGACTGCCTTGTCGAATGGGTCGAAGGTTTCACGGTTTTTCACTTCCATGCATTTCATGCTGACCTTGGAGTGAAGGGATGATGGCAGTCTGAGTATCCTTTTAAGGTCAATTGATACTTTAGCGTCAATGGTTGCAAGGTTGACTCTGGCCATTGCCTCTACAAGGTTCTTGTATCGTCTTGGACCGATGTCACGCTTGAAATAGCCCCAATTGTCATTTTCCAAATGGTGTCTTGAGGAGATTATGTCCTTCATGAGCTTAGGGTTAATTCCGTCTATCTTCTCGTTGCCGACAAGATGCTGGATGTTGAATTTCACCTTGTCGGTGAATATTTTGGAATATCCGATAGGTATGGAGAAGTGCTCGAAGTTGAAGCTTTGGTTGGAGACTTCTGAGTTTATGAACTGTGATTTCGGAACCTCCGCACCTGCGGCATACTTGAGAACTTCTGATCTAAGCTCGCTTCCGGCGGTCATCATTTCCTCGTCAAGTATACGGATATGGTATCCTCTGCCGGAATAGATCAGGTGAATGTTTTTAAGGCCCAGGTCACCCTTTAGAGTATCGATTAAGGTATTGACTATTTCTAAAGCTTCGCCAAGACAAGTCTCGCATACTCCATCGCACTGGCAGGACCTTATCGGTATGTCCTTTGCATCCACGTCGAAAATGTATTCCGCCTTGAGCCAGTCCTCTCGGCGGCGCGGGTTGTTGTAGAACGCCACTGAGATGTAGGCTGCAAATGGTGCCTTGTATCTTAGGAACTTGCGAAGTGACTCGGTCCCCCTGAACACCTTGTACCTGTCATTCGGTCCACGGCCGTTATGGTCGAAACCGAATTCCCTTTTCTTTATGTCATTGGCGATGAAGTCAGGAAGGTCCTTCGGGTCCCATTCCTCACGGTAGTATTGTCTTCGCTCTTTAATTGTCGCTTTAGAAAACATGATTATTAATATATCGTCGAAAGTATTTATTTATTGGGTAGGTGTGCTTTCGTGCATGTGTGCTTTTGTGCAAAATTTATTAATTATGGTTTGATAGATATAATAGCATGAATGAATTTGTTGAAGTAATCGGTGTTGAGCACTTGAAGACCGTTCTTTCGGGTCTGACTCCTGAAGAGATAGTGAAGCCTGCTTTTGAAAATTGGATTGGAGGCATTAGGACAGGTCACACTGTACTGAACCTTGAAGACGGTAGGGTGTATGGTTTGGGGATAGAGTTGAATCAGCTGCCTTTGGCTGATGACATCTACATTGAGCTTTACACAATCAAGTCACATGAGGAGCCGATTGATGAGGAGGAATTCTTCTCCAAGCATGAGTATGAGGAGTTTCTTGAGTTCAGCAGCGATGACCCTTGTGAGTACATTCCTGATATCATCACTGAGTTCTGTGAATTGAAGGGCATTGATGAGTATGAGCGAAAGATTGGTCTTTTGGCGTATAATTTCGAGAAAAACGAGCAGGCCAATTACAACATGTGGGAGTCAAAGATTTTAAACAAGTATTATGATGCCATTTATGAGGATCATAATCCATTCAAGTTTTCACAGTCCACTTTGTAATGGTCTATTCTTCTTTTGGCGCTTCCCTGTCCAATTGGAATTTTTTGCGTCCATAGCATGACAGTGGATTGTTTATTCCCTTGCATGACTTGTCCGGATGGCATAGGTTAGGCAGGTGTATTTTTATTTTCTCGCAGCTCATCGGAGTGTACCATTTTGTCTCGCCCTCATGGTTGATGTCCACGCGCTCGTGCATTCCGAATCCGAGCTTTGATATGATGTTTATCTTTTCCTGTGGCTGGTCGTCGAATAGTGGTGGTGTACAGTTGTCTGCTGCGTCAAATATAAGTGGCAGTATCTCGTTTTCTGTAATGCTTAAGTCCGGATCCATATCAGATACCTTAACTGTCTCGTCTGATGCGAATATTCTTGGGTATAATCGTGCATATGAAGCGAATGATGTTAACAAGAGTACGATTGCATCGTTACGCCCACCGGATGACACTCCCTCCACTGTTGATTTAATGCATGGTGGGAACGCGTCGGGGTTAAGCTTGCCCGCTTGCACTGAGCCGTAGATTCCTCCGCTTCCTGCATAGTATTGGTTGTACTTGCTTGTTTCCTCTGGTATGAAGTCTTTTAGTTCCTCTCCTATTTTAATTATTGCAGGGTGCATTTCTATCCTTGCTGACATTTCCTTTATTCTTGCAATGTATTCCTCGGTTTTCTGCATCATCAAACGGGAGAGTATTTGTTCCTTGACGCTGTCTCCAACGAGGATATTGTACATTCTGTCTGGGCTTCTGTCTGTGAATTCATCGCCGAAGCGGTATATGAAATCCTCATGCTGCAGGACCACGTCACCGTCATCTATTAGAAGGTCTGTTAGCTTCAGTTTCTTGGTTGCTATTATTTCCCTTAGTGATTTCCATGTTATTGCGCCGTCAACCTTCACTTCCTCGAGGACTTCGTCGATGATTTCAGCCCTTGACATTGGCGGTATCTTTGCCAGGCGCTCCAGGATTAGTGTTCCCTGTGATTCGATGAAGAGTCTTGTTTCACGTGATCCCAGGTTGAATTGTATTGCGATGGCTTGGCATAGTATATGGTAGGTCACAGTATCCTGTGCGTAGAGTTCCTCATTGGTTAGGTATTCAAATTCGGCTTGTGTGAAGTTTTTATTGTTTTTTTTCTCGATTGCCCATTGGATCCTTTTCATGCATAGTTGTGCGTATGTCTTTGGAAGCAGGGAGTCGTCTGATATTTTCTGGTTTAGGGTGCGTATGCATGTTTCGATTAGTTTTTCGTCTTCCTCGAATATCTGGTTTAAATTACCGTATTCCCGTATTATTCCTCTTCCTTCATCGGATAATGGGTTAATAAATGAAACTTCTGCCATATTCTTTACTTTTTATTTCATATATTAAATAGGTAACTCATTTTCTAAATCAATATTGCCTTTTGGTTGTGAGGTAAGTGATGGTGGGGCTTAAAAAGCCCCTGAAGAAAAAGCTGTTTTAGTTTGATGAAATATGTCATATATTAAAACTCCGCTTCATTGCTTCTTTTTCATCGAACACTCAACTTGAAAACTGTAACCTCTTTTCATCTCCTTAAAACATTGTTTTCTTCATCAGTAGTTAGCTATTGGTTTAATATACCAACAGTATGTGATGGCTAAAAAAATAATGCCCTCTAATGCTGCTGAAACCATCTTTACACCTCCCTAAAAGAGGTAGTGGTACATGTTATAATCATTTTAATAGAAGCCTCTTTTAATTCTGTGAAATTTTTATTGATTCCAGCAATTTATATTATTATTTTATTTATAAAAAGTATTACTATTAGAATATTTCAAAAAGATATATATATGAAAACAATGATAGTTTTAAGTACATGTTATAAATCGTCGAAGCCGATTTTTTTTAGTAATTGGGGTAAAAGATTCGTATTAATCTTTCCCTTCTTATTAAAAGTTTTATTTTTATTAAATGATTATATTTAAAATATTTTCATGATTTTTTTGTTGATTTTTGTAGTTTTTTATTTTCATAAATTATTTTAAACGCATATAACAGTGTTAAAAAAATACTATTATTAATCATGAAAAATATAATTATACTATGTTTAAAATAATTGAGGAGATAAGATAAATGTCTAAAATATTTATTTCATGTGCACTTCCTTACGCTAACGGCCCATGTCACTTAGGCCACATCCGTTCCACATACCTTCCGGCGGACATCTACGCCAGATACAACAGGATGATTGGAAACGACGTGCTGATGGTTTGCGCAACCGACGAGCATGGAACCCCAATTGCCGTCAAGGCAGATAAGGAAAACAAGAAACCAATTGAAATTTCAAAAAGATATCATGATATGATTGTTCGTGACGTGGAGTCAATGAACATTTCACTGGACAACTTCACAAGAACCACAGACGAGGCACACTACAACATCGCAAAGAACTTCTTCAAGGACCTCTACGACAAGGACCTGATTTACAGGGAGGACATCCAGCAACTCTACTGTCCGAACTGCAAAAAGTTCCTGCCTGACCGTTACGTTGAAGGATTATGTCCCGTTTGCGGTTCAGAGGCCAGGGGAGATCACTGTGAAAAATGCGGAAAGGCCCTTGACCCTACAGAACTCGACGAACCACACTGCATAACCTGCGGAACCACCCCGGTAATCAAGGACACCTTCCAATACGCCTTCAAATTATCCGAGTTTGAGGATGCATTGAAGGAATACATTTCCAACAATGACAACTTGCCTGCCAACGTAAAAAACTATGCATCAAACTGGCTTGAAGAAGGATTGAACGACTGGATTTTAACCCGTGATATGGACTGGGGCATACCAGTTCCTTTGGATGAGGCAAAAGGCAAGGTATTGTACGTTTGGATTGAAGCGTTCCTCGGATACATTTCATCAGCAAGCCAATGGTCAAAGCAGTCCGGCAAGAAATGGGAGGAATACTGGAACGATTATGTAGTCCACTTCATAGGAAAGGACATCATCTACCACCATTCAATATTCTGGCCGGGACTCCTTAAGGCATACGGCTGCAAACTGCCTGACATGATCTATGCGGGGGAATTCCTGTCCCTTGAAGGTGAGAAAATGTCCACCAGTAAAAACTGGGTCATCTGGATAGAGGATTTCGTAAAGGACTATGAGCCTGATTTATTAAGGTACTACCTGACAATCAACGCTCCGCTGAACAAGGATTCAGATTTCTCATGGGATGATTTCCAAAGAAGAAACAATGACGAGCTTGCAGACGTTATTGGAAACTTCCTGCACCGTACATTCGTATTCACAAAGAAATCATTTGAAAGCAAAATCCCACAATACTCCAACCCATCTGATGAGGATGAGGAGTTCAGAAAGGCAATAGCCGAATTGCCTGACAAGGCCGGCGCATACATTGCCGATTATGAGTTCAGGGAAGCATTGCTTGAAATATTCAAGGTGGCTAAAAAAGGAAACAAGTACTTCAATGACGCTGAACCATGGAAAGCCGTTAAGGAAGACCCTCAAAAAGCCGCCAACTGCTTATACTTATCAAATCAATTAGCAAAAACCTTGGCTTACATGCTTAAACCATTCCTTCCAACAAAAGCCGACAGGATAGCTGAAATAATGAACCTCGGCAGCTTGGACAATTGGAATGATGCAAAGGATGAACTGCCAACAGGCCATGAGATAAACAAGGCCAAACCATTATTCAAGAAAATAGAAGATAAAGAAATCGATGCCCAAAAGGCAAAATTAAAAGAAAACCTAACAACACAAGAGGAAGATAACATGAGTGATTTAATAACAATCGACCAGTTCGATGAAGTGGTAATCAAGATAGGACAAGTTAAAGAAGCTGAAAAAATAGAAAAATCAGACAAGCTGTTGAAACTTCAAGTAGACATCGGCGAGGAAAAGCCACGCCAAATCGTAGCGGGACTTGCTAAATTCTACTCCCCTGAAGAATTGGTTGACAGGAAAGTCTGCGTTGTTGCAAACCTACAGCCTGCAAAACTCTTCGGAACACTCTCCGAAGGAATGATACTTGCAACCGGAGAATCCGGTGCATTATTAACCCCTGACGTTAAAGCAGAAGTCGGCGAAAGAATACAATAAATTTGGATTAAAATGCAAGAGTCTGTCCTGGTAAACAAAGCCGAGAACTACCTTATTGAAATAGCAAACGACCCAATTGACATGAGTGGCATTGAGGAGTTTGACAATTTCAGGAATCTTTACTTTAAGCTAGATGACAGATTAAACTACTTGCAAAAATTAAAGGATGATATGGATGCGCAGGGATACACCACTCCCTTCACATCACTTAGCAAGTACGGGACAAAGACCGTGGCTGAAGTGAGCATTGATGAGATGGGCGAGAGCAGCCGCCATAATCAGATATTCAGGATGAAGGCGAATGCCAAGAAGAACATTCTTGACCGTGTCAAATCAGCCATCGATTCCCATAGGATTGCATTGGGCAATCTTGAGCAATACGGTTATGTAAAGTGCAACTCATGCTATAAGAAGTACTCCATGAGCGATTACAAGAGGATGGAGGGCAAGTGCACTTGCGGCTGTCAGGGTTTCACATTCAAGATAAGGCGTGAAGCCACACACAGGATTGGCATAATACCATACCTGCCATTGTCAGGCAATTACATGGTTTTGAGAAATGGACTGTCATCATATGGACGCGAATCCCTAAAGCATGTAATGAACATCCTCAAGCAGGAACGCAAAGGCGTTGTCAAGACAATATCTCTGGTGATACGATTCAGAGACGCTAACAAGCGTCTTATTCGAAAGAACATCACATTGGACTCTGAATTCGTCAATAACTATGAGGAAGAGGTCAGGCGACAGTACGGTCGAAACGTGCGTATCGAGGCCTTAAGATTCCACAGGACAAAGCCGGCCATCATCGACGACAATCATGCAAGGACAGCATTGGCACTGGGCTATGTCAAGTACGGCGAGAAGATAATTGCTGATGTTAAGGATGAGATTTTAAAGCGCAGATTATCCGATTTCAAACGCATCAACAAGTACGATGAAATCATAAGTGAGTATGAAAACGTCACTCCCGATTTCATAGACCCTTATGACTTGGATGCAATTGAAGCATGGCGTGAAATGCAAATCGAGAAAAACTTGAAGAGCATGGGCTATATGGATAAGTTCGGAAACGTCACAAGATCATTGAGGCGTGATTTGAAAGTGAGGGACAACATATACAAGAACATCCTAACCAATATAGCCTCCACCCTGATAATGTGGGATATCTTCAGGTATTACATGACAACATCCAATAATTCCCGTAAAATCGACATTGGACCGTTCCCTTATATCCGCGTGGAGCTTGACCGTGAACAGCGCAAGGTGTTCCAGGCCACTCACCATAAGGCGATTGAGACATTGGATGCCTACACTGACATCAAGATTATCCCTGTTGAGGAGATGGACCTCTTATTGTATGAGAAGTTCAAGTTCGAAAAGCAGATACGCAATTCCCGCCTCAAGTTCAACCATGTTGCATTGGGTGCGGCACTGATCAATCAGAATTCGGATATTGAGCTTTCGCAGATAAGCAATGCATTCAACGTCAATGAGTCCCGCGTCAAAAAGGAAATCAAGAACATTGACAATATCAGGAATCCGAAAAGCGACAAGTCCAAGAAGTTCCTGGACCTGATTAAGAAGTGATTTACTATGGATGAAGTCACAACAATTCACATTACAAAGGCACTGTCATCGTCAATGATTGTGGAATTGATTGACAGGTACCCTAATCTTGAGGAGATCACCTGCTCCCCCAGCGTCTATGACAGGACCTCCAATACTTATATTGAGGCATTGTCACAGCTGGACATTGAAGTCAACAGGAAATACCAGTGGGGTGCCGAGTCAAGAAGCAACGGTGCCGAGTTTGAAGTAAAGAAATTGTCGGATGAGGGTTTGACTCCACGTGAAATCGCTTCAAAAATGGACATTACATTAAACCGTGTTTATTACCTTCTCAGGAAAAGCAACGCTAGTTTTAACAATCGCAAGCATAAGCATAGTCATGAGGAGGTCAAAAAGCTCAGGGATGAGGGCATGAAGCCCAAGGATATTTCCGAGAAATTGGATGTTCCTCTCAGGACAGTATACTATATTTTGAATAAGAAATGATATTTTTTTTTACAAACCTATTTTTGATAAAAACATTATTAACTGATGAGAAACATACATACCTTTACTTAATAAATTGGTGGAGTTATGTATAAAAAAATTATATTGCCAACTGATGGTTCAACATATGCAGATTTATCTATTGAAAGAGCAACAAATCTAATCGCCGATGATGGTGAAATCATTGTTTTATCCGTTGCAGGTAAATTTACTTCTAGTGCTTTTCAAAGCCGTAAAAGGGTTAGGAAAGCAAATGAAGTAATGAAAAAGGAAGCGAAAATGGCTGTTGACAAGATGGCTGCTAAATTCGATGATGACGTCAACATTATAAAAATGGTTAAAACAGGTTTTCCAGCTGAAACAATTAATCAGGTTGCTGAAGAAGAAGGTGCTGACCTTATAGTGATCACTTCCTCCGGTAAGAGTGGAATACACAAGTTCATTATAGGAAGCGTTGCTGAAAAGGTTCTTAAAACAAGTGAAATTGACGTGCTTCTGGTTCATAATAACGATGAATAAAAAAAGGGTGATTTTTGATGGTTAACGTTAAGACAATCATCATTGCAGTGATAATACTTCTGATCGTTGCTGTTGGAGCTTTCGCATTCATCCAGGCCAATTCACACAACACCAGGGTTGATGTGATAAGTAATTCGACCTTGAAGAACGGTGATATGGTTCAGGTGGTCCTCAACGATGAGTACAGGAATGTTTATCCGGGTGAAACCATTTACATCAAGATTTTGGATGATTCCGGATGGGCTCATAATTATGATGTGACCACTGACGATTCCGGTGAGGCATCAGTAGTCCTGTCCACTTTAGAGAATGGTAACTACACTATTCACACTAACTATAATGGGACATTGTTCAATAAGCCTTATCATGGTGTCAGTCAACTGGAGATTAATGACGGATACACTTATTATTAGTTTTTTTCAGATTCAAGAATTATCTAATTCTTGAGTTTTAAATTATTTTCAGCCATCCGATTTTTCCAGGTTAAATCGTGGCTTCTTAAAGTATAAATAAGTTTAAATACTTATTGTGAGTTATTAATAGTATAGTTTAATGTAGGAATTCAATATGGTTTTTTTAAGTATTATCATCTCGTTTAACATTTCAAAAAGACACCTCATCGATTGTCTGAATAGTCTATGTGATCAGAATCTAAACGATTATGAGATGATTATCATCGCCAACGGCTATGATGGATCAATGGATGATTTGTTGAAGGATTATTCACAATTGAATATTAATTTGATTCAGTTTGAAGAGGAGATTGGAGTGGACAGGGTCAGAAACGAGGGCTTGAAGATTGCCTCAGGCGAGTATGTATGCTTCATCGACGGTGATGATTACATTTATGCTGATGGATTGTCTAAACTGATTGAAAATGCAAAAACAACAAATGCCGATTTTATCAACGGGGAAGGGATTCCCAATGCATACATTCGAGACCGCATGGAGGATGGAAACTCCTCAAAAAGAATTGCCGAAAGCATAGAGGGCAAGAAGGAACCTCATACTCCTGCCGTTCCCGGTGGATTTAAGAATAAGTTGCGTAATTTCAAGGATTGTGCAATAAACTCAATGATTTACAGGGAGTATTATAATGGGAAATTGGACGAGAAACTGGTTTATCTCGAATCCCGTGACGGCATGGATTTCACCGGAAACATCTTCAGGATTGTGGAGGAGCTGTCCACGGGCAAGTATGGTGACTTGAAGATTCAGGTTCACGCTAAGCCTCAAGTGGTTGATAAGATAAGGGCTTATCAGAAAAGGTATGATTTAAAAATTGATAAAATCATTACAAAGGAGGCAATGGCCACCAAAACCCTGGAAAAGGCAAAATACATCTTCACAGATTCCGGCATCAGGCCGAAATATGTCAAGAAGGAAGGCCAAATATTCATCAACACTTTCCATGGAACTCCTTTAAAGGTAATGGGTAAGGACAACACTGCAGAAGAGCATCGTGTGGGAAATGTGCAGCATCCGTTCTTATCCTCTGATTATTTATTGTATCCGAATGATTACATGATGGATAAGATGCTCAACTCATACATGATTGAAAAGATTTATCCGGGCAAAATCCTTCTTGAGGGCTATCCTAGAAACAGCGTCTTTTTCACTGAATCCAAATTAAGGGATGAGCTAAAGTTAAATGATTATGAAGTATTCGCCTACATGCCGACTTTTCGCGGCATTTTCATGGACAGGGATGATGAATCACAGAAAGTTGATGTGGAAAACTATCTAGTTAAACTGGATTCTAAGCTCAAGGACAATCAGGTGTTGCTGGTTAAATTGCACATTTTAAATGAATCTAAAATCGATTTCAACAGATTCAAGCATATCCGGCCATTCCCTAAGGATTATGAGACTTATGATGTTTTGAACATGGCTGATGTGCTGGTCACTGATTATTCAAGTGTGTTCTTTGATTATGCCAATACTGGACGTAAAATCATATTGTTCAATTATGATGAGGAGGATTACTGCTCCTACCGTGGATTTTACTTTGGATTGGATGAATTGCCATTCCCTAAAGTCCAGACAACTGATGATTTGATTCATGAGCTCAATACTCCTAAAGATTATGATGATTCAGAATTTATAGACAAGTTCTGCACTTATGACAATCCCGATGCAGTGGAACATGTCTGCAGGCATATCTTCCTTAATGAGAAATCTTGCAGGGAAGTTGAAATTAAAAATGACAAGCCGAACATTCTGATTTTTGCAGGGGCATTGTATAATTTCGGTATAGCATCGGCACTATTCAACCTGTTGCATAATATTGACAGGACAAAGTACAATTTCTTCATTACCTTCAAACAATGGGAGGACAATATCCTGAAAAACCATAGGGAGATATTCAGGATCATTCCTGAAGGCGTGGAGGTATTGCCGTTAAGGTTCAACTTAACTCCTACGATAAAGGAGAAATTGGATTACAATAAATTCTATCTCTCAAATGAGGATATGGACTGTCCAAAATCATTGGACAATCTCTTCAAGAGGTCATTCGACAAGCAATTCGGCAGCGTTAA
>NZ_CACYJE010000018.1 GCF_902774605.1 uncultured Methanobrevibacter sp. | reverse complement strand
GAGCCGTATGTCTTAAAAGGGACACGTACGGTTCTTAGAAGAGGGGAGACAAGCAATTGTCTCTTCTTATTCGACCTATTTTTCCAACATTAAAAAAAAATACTACAAAATCAACATACCAAAAAATGGGATAAACTTTTCAAGAAAAACTATAATAAGATTTAACTATTTTTAAACAGGATAGAAAAAATTTCAAATCAACAAAATTTTTGAAAGAGTGACTTTGCGTTAAAAAAAAAAAGGTTTAATGGGATTTAACTCCCATTAGCTAATGACCTGACCCAGTCAAGCAATCCGTCAAGTGTGAATCCACCTGTGGAGTTTCCATCATTCAAGAATGAGTTTACTTTGTCCTTATAGTAGTTAACGTCACCTTGAACGTTTTGGACTTGCTGGATAGTGTCTGCAAGGTTTTCAATGTCACTGTTGGTTATGTTTATGTTGTTGTTTTGAACATGATTGTTAATGATGTTCACGATAGTGTCATGGTCTGTCACATTGCCGTTTGAAACTTCCTGTTTCACGTCATCGACAAGTTTTGATAGGCTGTTTGCATCCACACCTGAGTTTTCAACGATTTCAGCTTGAGTGTAGATTTCATCGTTCGCAGCTTCCTTTACATTTTCTGGAATTTCAACATCAGTTGCCTGCTCATAAGCATTCATTATTCCTGCAAGTGCAGATTCGCCTGTGGCTTCAACAGGACTTGTTACGTAAACATGTCCGCTGGTGATTCCGGCTGATTTCAATGCTGAAATGTACATGTCGCCAGTGATTGTGGTGATCTTGGATTTGTCCACGCTTACCTGCAGATTGTCATTGTCGTTCAAATCCAGTAATGCTGATGAGTATATTTGATTTGAGGAATATGATTTACCTGTAATTCCGCTTGACACCTGGTTTACCTGGTCAGCAGTAATTACTTTTGATTCTACATTATTTAAGTCAACATTTGCTTGGCTTTTGAAGAATGCATCAACAACTGACTTATAGTTATCGTTTGCATTTGTGGTTTCGCCATATGTTATTACAAGATTGGAATCAGTTGCAAATCCTGTTGGAATCAACATGCCAACGAGGATCAATGCTAATATTGCTATAGTAATTTTTCTCATTATTTTTCACCTCACTGAATTTCCTATCTTAAATTAGTTGAAGTAGTATATAAATGTTGCAGTTTTTGCAAGATTTCTAATGAATTTCTAATTGCAGAAAAAATTGTAAAAAATAGACAAACATATAATAACCTATTCTAAAATATGTTCAAACGTTCGATGTTTATAAACTAAAAAAACGCCAACCCTAAAAAATCAACAAATTGTATATAATACAAGATATAGAATTATTATTAAAGAGGTAGTTAACATGCAAAGCAAGATATCAGAAGAACTAAAAATGAAATTCCCGCCAATAGCACTCCTTAAAAGCGACAATAAACCTGAAAATGCAATCGGACCGAAAACCGGAAAAGGCGGATGCGTGATGAGTTTCGTTGCACAGACCATAGCCAAAAGGAAAACAACATACTTCGGCCGTGAACACATAACCTGCGGAGGAATCAACGTGGGATTCGGCTGGGGCTCAGGATTTGAAAACGAGGCCATGATGGATTTCCAGGCAACATTCCTCTCCTGCGGAGTCGAATCCTCACCGAACCCAGAGGCATACCTGGAAAGACTGAACCATATGCCAAAAAACACTCGTGAAATGTTCACCCACGGCGAGAGAATATATTGTGATTTTGAAACCGCAAAGGAAAGCATCAAAAACCGTCCGGTATACGATGAGGGAGAATACGTGATATTCAAGGGATTGGAGAACCTTGAAGATGATGAGATTCCAGAATCAGTGATATTTACCGTGAATCCAATTGAACTGACTGCACTAATCCAGATCAACACTTCATTCAGGCTTGACGGAGCATGCATCCTGACCCCTCAGGCATCAGCGTGCCAGGCGATAGGATGCTTCACGTTCCAGCAGGATGAAAGCGATGACCCGAAACCTGTTCTTGGACCTATAGATTTTGCAGGCAGGAGCAAAATGAAGCATTTCATCCCTAATGATTACTTAAATGTTTCAATGCCTTGGAAATTGTTCCTTAAACTGGAAAAAATAAGTGAAAAGAGCGTGTTGCAAACTGATTTGTGGAAAAAATTCATTTAAGCAAATTATAATTATAATATGATAACTTAAATAATATTTAAGACCATTATGAAGAAGCTGTTAAAACCAATGAAAAATAAAATCCCTCAAGTCGGTTTTATTTTCATTTTCCTATTGATTCAGGTTTACTGTGATTTGACCTTGCCACAATACACAGCAGATATCGTCAATATAGGCATCCAGAACACCAATTTCCAATTCATCATCGATACCGGTTTAGTCATGCTTTTAATGGTTGCAATCTCAACGATTGCAACTGTTGGAGTGTCCTATTTTTCAAGCAGGGTGTCATCAGGCTATGCCAAGGATTTGAGGAAAATAATTTACTCAAAGGTTTTGAAGTTCTCAAACCATGAACTGAACAACATTTCACGCTCTTCCCTCATTACAAGAACCACCAATGACATCAATCAGCTCCAGGGAATTTTAGGATTTATTTTCAACACACTCATATTCGCTCCCCTTTTGGGAGTTGGAAGTATCATCAAAGTGTTTGAGCTTCAAACAGACCTATCATGGATTATCATAGTTAATTTTGTTGCAGTCCTTGTTCTTTTAGTGATTGTAATGGTCAGAGTCGTGCCTTATTTTAAGATTACCCAGGAGATAATTGACAGGATAAATAAGACTGCAAGGGAAATCCTGATTGGAATACCTGTCATTAAAGCATTTGTCAGACAGGATTATGAGGAGAACAAGTTCCAGAAAGTAAATCAGAAATTCTATGACGTTAACCTTTATGTTTTCAAGACAATAATGATCATACTTCCGCTGATGACACTGATTATGAACTTGATGGTTGTTCTGATTCTTTATTTCGGAGCATATGACGCCATACACAATGGAGTTTTAACCGGTGACATAATAGCCTTCATCCAGTATGCGACTCAAATCGTCACTTCCTTTTTGATGATTGGAGTTTTTATCATCATGCTTCCAAGATTCCTTGTTTCAGCAAGGCGTATCAGTGAAGTGTTGAATACTGAAATTACAATAACCGACGGAGAGTTGACAGACATATCCGCTCATCCGACCATTGAATTCAGGAACGTTTCATATAGATATCCCGGCAGTGAAAAGGAAACCCTAAAAGACATTAGCTTTACTCTGAAGCCCGGTAAAACCACTGCAATCATTGGCGGAACAGGAAGCGGAAAATCCACAATCCTCAATCTGATTCCACGTCTCCAGGATCCGAGTTCCGGTGAAATCCTGATGGATGGAATCAACATTAAAAACATTAATCTGAAAAGCCTGAGGGACAGGATAAGCTTCACTCCCCAAAAGGCAATACTATTTCAGGGCGATGTCAAGTCAAACATGAGGATTGGAAAAAGCGATGCGAATGATGATGAGATTCAAAAAGCCTTAAGGCTCGCACAGGTCGATTTTGTCAATGACCTGGCAGAGGAGGTTACACAGGGGGGGTCTAACTTTTCAGGAGGCCAGAAGCAGCGCTTGTCGATAGCAAGAGCCATTATAGGCCATCATGAGTTTTATCTCTTTGATGACTGTTTTTCAGCTCTTGACATGAACACTGAAAGGAAAATAAAGAATAACCTGAAAGGCTTGAAGGACTCCTCGATTCTGATTGTGTCACAGAGAATCTCGACAATAATGGATGCCAATGAGATTCTAGTGATTGACAATGGCCAAATCATTGACCGGGGAACACATGACGGACTATTGGAAAGCTGTGAAATCTATCGTGAAATCGCCAATATCCAAATCGATTATATGGAGGCATTGTCATGAGCCCAAGGCCCCTTAGAAGGAAGCCCCCGGAAAAGCCCGTTGACAATAAAAAGGCAATCGGGAACATCATATCATTATTAAGCGGCCATAAGGTCAAGCTGATATTGACAGTGGTTTGTGCGGTGATTTCAACGGCATTTACAATTATCGCACCATTGCTCATCGGAGAGGCGACAACCATCATATTCAATGGGATAAACAATATCATCCACCATACCGGTTCGATTGATTTGGACGCCTTGATAAATCTTTTAATCATCGTGGTGATATTGTACATTATCAGTTCAGTGTTCTCTTATCTTCAAAGCATTCTTTTAATTGAAGTGACCACTAAAATCAGTTATGATTTAAGGGAAAAGCTGATTGAAAAGATTCTTAATCTGCCGATGGACAAGGTTGAGGAAAACAAGAGGGGAGACATCCTGTCAAGAGTCACAAATGATGTTGATTCGCTTCAAAATGGAATCACCCAGTCATTCATCCAGTTAACAACTGCAGTAATCACAATCATTGGAGTGTTCATCATGATGCTGACCATCAATGTTTGGATGACCTTGGCGACAATCATCCTCATCCCAATTGCATTCCTGCTCATCAGGTTCATGACAAAATATTCCCAGACTTATTTCCTAAGGCAGCTGGAGTTCAAGGGTTCGTTGAATGCTCAGATTGAGGAGACATTCACCGGCCATGACATTATACTCACATTCAATCAGGAAGAGATTTCCATGGAGAAGTTTGAAAGCGACAATGAGAACTGGTTTGTCCATGAGTGGAAATCACAGTTCTACTCCAGTTTAAACGGCCCTCTGATGAATTTCATATCCAATTTCACATATGTTGTGGTTGCGGTTCTTGGTGCGGTGTTTGTACTGCAGAGGGCCATTGCCGTTGGCGATATCCTTGCATTCTTCCAGTACACTCAAAGTTTCACAAGGCCAATACAGCAAATCACTCGCGTGATGAATCAGATTCAAACCGCAATGGCTGCCAGCGAGCGCATTTTTGAATTTCTGGAATTTGAGGATGAGCAGAACCCTTCAACCAGACAGTTGACCACAATTAAAGACGGCATCACCTTTGATAATGTGAGCTTCTCATACACTCCAAATGAGAAGATCATTAAAGATTTGTCCTTTGATGTGAAAAAGGGTGAAAAAATAGCTATTGTCGGTGAAACCGGTGCCGGCAAAACCACAATCGTCAAGCTGCTCATGAGATTCTATGACATCAATTCAGGTTCAATCAGGATTGACGGCGTTGACATTGATGAGTATGACAAGCACAGTCTAAGGTCCATGATGGGAATGGTTCTGCAGGACTCCTGGCTTTTCTCAGACACCATTGCCAATAATATCCGTTATGGAAACCTTGATGCAAGTGATGATGAGGTTGCTGATGCTGCCCGTCAGGTTTACGCTGATGATTTCATCCGCCAATCCTCCGAGGGCTATGACAGTGTCCTGAATGAGGATTCCGATAACATTTCACATGGCCAAAAGCAGCTGCTGACGATTGCAAGAACCATATTGTCAAAAAAAGAAGTGCTGATACTTGATGAGGCCACATCAAGCGTGGACACCAGAACCGAGAAGCTGATTCAGCAGGCAATGGACAAGCTGATGGAGGGCAAAACAAGTTTCATCATTGCCCACAGGCTGTCAACCATTCGCAATGCGGACAAGATTATCGTGATTGAGAATGGTGAGATTATTGAGCAAGGAACTCACGAGGAATTGCTTGCCCTTGAAGGATATTACTACAATACCCTTAACAGTCAGTCAAAGGAAAACATTATTTAAATCTTATTCTGGCATTCCTGCCATAATGTTTCAGATTCCTTATCCAATTCGGTGAGGTTATTTGCTTTTCTGAATGCTTCATCTGCATTCTTATAGTCTTCGCATGCATAATATGTGAGCGCTTTACCCTTAAATGCATCAAATGATCCCCAATCTTTTTCAATCACTGAATCATACACACTTATCGCATCATCATAATCGCCGTTGAGCCTGTTTGCATCCGCAATGGCAATCATTACGTTAATGTCATCCATTATGGCCAGTGAGGTGATGAACTCCTCTATTGCATCATCGTATTTACCTAAATTGGATAATGCCCTGCCCTTAAGGTAATATGCATCCTTGTTTGTGTCATTAACATGAATCGCCTTTTCACAAAGCTGAATGACTCTTAGATTTGCCCTTTCCTCATCACTGAATTCCTTCATCTCTATCCTATTCAGTCTTCTTCTAGCCCTTCTTACGTAATCCTCATCACGGTTGAGTGCTATTTTAATGTTCCTGGATGATTCCTTAACTGATTGCGGCAACTCGTCACTGTTGATGATTTCTGATTTCAATTGTGACACCTCATCGACAACATCGGAAACATGGTTTAATGTATTTTCACCTATTTCCTCCAGGTCGATTTCATCCAGTCCTTTTTTATCCACTTCCTTTAGAATCTCCTTGCTTTCATCCTTTAAGTAATCTATCTTGTCAGAGATTTGCTGGAGAAAAGTTGATTCGAAAAATACCTTATCCCCTTTTCTTCGGTTAACATTAATGTCTTCCCAGTCTTTTGATTCCTTCATGAGAATTCACCTCTTAATTCTAGATTTAACCTCAGACCATAAAAACATTATCATTTTATAAAATTGATTTAACATCAAAATAGAATGATCTTCAATTAATTTAATCAAAATTATCCCTTTTTCTTAAATTAAGCATATTCCTCAATTCCTCATTGGTCATTTCAGTAATGAATGATTCATCACTGTCAATTGCCAAATCCACTAGCTCGCTTTTTTCAATGAGTATCTGATTTATCCTCTCCTCAAGGGTGCCTCGTGTGAGAAACCTGTAAACCATGACATTCTCGGTCTGGCCTATCCTGTATGCACGGTCGGTTGCCTGGTTTTCGACTGCAGGATTCCACCACAGGTCATAATGGATGACATTGCTTGCTGCTGTTAGGTTCAATCCTATTCCTCCGGCCTTGAGGGATAATATGAATATTTTAGCATTGCCGTTCTGGAATTCATCAATCATCCTGTCACGCTTCTTGCGGCTCACCTTACCGTAAAGGAACATCACTTCCTGTGAGAACTCCTCTTCAAGAAGTTCCTTGATTATCTCACCCATACGAACGTATTGGGTGAATATCAGCACTTTCTCATCGGATGCAAGGATGTTTTCAATAAGGTTTATAAGCACTTCCATCTTGCCGGATTCGCTTGTCTTCGCATCATCGGTTTTCAAAAACTGTGAGGGATGATTGCAGATCTGCTTCAGGGAGTTAATCAGCTTCAAGACCAGTCCCTTCCTCTGTATGCCTTCGCTTTTTTCAACATCCCCCATCATCTGTTTCAGTGTCTCATCATACATTCCCGCCTGCTTGACTGAGAGGTTGCAGTAGACATCGTTGATTATCTTGTCCGGCAGCTCATCGACAATGTTCTTGTCGGTTTTGAGCCTCCTTAGGATGAATGGGGAGGTGATCTTCTTGAAGTCGTATAGTGCGAAATCGTCATGCTCCTTTTCAATGGGGTTCAGAAAACGGTTCCTGAAGTGCTGGAGAGTGTTGAGGTATCCCTTGTTTGTGAAATCGAATATTGACCAGTATTCCCCCAGATTGTTTTCTATCGGAGTGCCTGACAATGCTATGTGATGCTTTGCCTTTATTGACTTGATTGCCTTTGTCTTTTTTATGTTTGGGTTTTTGATGTTTTGTGCCTCATCAACGACTATCACAAACCATGGCGTCTGCCTGAATTCAACCAGGTCCTGCCTTATCATGCCGTAAGTTGTCAGGAGTATGTCAAAGCCTCCTTCAGGATAATGCCGGTTCATGCCGTGATATGTTTTCACTTTAAGTGTCGGGGCGAATTTAGCTATCTCCATCTCCCAGTTGGTCAGGATGCTTGTCGGCACCACTATCAGCACTTTCGAATCGTCAAGCTTGTGGTTTTCCTTCAGGTATAATATTACTGACAATACCTGTATTGTTTTGCCGAGGCCCATGTCGTCGGCAAGTATTGACCCGAATCCCAGCTGCATGTTCTGAAGCATCCATGAGAATCCCCTTTCCTGGTATTTTCTTAATGTTCCGTTCAATGATTCAGGCGGGGCAACCTCCGGGACTTCCAGGATATTGTTCATCAGCTCCTCCAGCTTCTCATCCATTTCAACATTGGCGCTTTCATTGCTTAGAAGGTAGCGTATCAAATCGGACTTGTTGGGATTTTCGGGGATATTGGCTATGTCCTCTTTCAATTGATACAGGTTGTCCTCGTCTAGAATCATGTAGCGGTCCTTTATCACGACGAGTCCACGGTAATTATAGGTCAATGATTCGAAATCGTCAATTGAATATGTTTCATCGCCTATTGCTATTTTCCAGTCGAAATCCACCAGGTCATTCAATGTCAATGAGGATGTCGGCGTTTTCTGGTTGACTTTAAGAACCAGCCTTGCCTCATCAGCCATGCTGAACTCCTCCGGAGCATGGACTTCCACACCGCATTCCCTTAGGACTGGCGCTACATTCTCCATGAAATATGAGTACTGGCTCAGTGTCATTGTCTTGTCGTTTAATATCTGATAGGAGACTCCGGATTTTGTGAAGAGATTCTGTATGATTGAAATGCTCTTGATAATGTCTGGGCGATCAAGGCCTATAATGTCTTTGAATTCATATGTCTGGTTGTTGCATCTGACTTTTAACCTTAGATTGAATTCCAGATTGTCCTGATATGTTGATATGATGAGCATGTAATCCTTTTGACTTAGGAAAAGTGGAGACAGCCAATTGTCAATCTCCTCTTCCTTGCCCCGATAGGAATGGCTGTTGAAGTCCTGGCTTTTAATGAAAAAGAGTCTGAAATACTTTTCATGCCTGTATGATGCGAGATTGCGAGGTATTGCCTTGCTGATGTAATATTCACTGAATCCCTCGAATATTAGACTTATCAGTGCCATGACCTGATTTTCCCGGGATAATTTGGTATCTGAGAATGTCAATAGGTTTCTTGGACATCTCTTGTGGAAGTATTCCAGCTCGTCATATATCTGCTTGTCGAATGCAGGTATCCATCTGATGTGGTGCTCATTGTTTTCCAGTTTGAATATTTCAGGCACCATTGCATTGGAATTGATCAGTTGGGCGGTGAAGATGTAGAGTTCATGGAGAAACCTTACCTCATCGCAGTAGGATGAAATGTCTATCTGGTTGATTTCGGCTAGAAACGCGAATAATGGGTATTTCAGGTTTGACATGAAGAAATTGTTGTCATATTGCCCGGTCTTGATATGGGCAATTTCATAGTTTCCGTCAAGGACAATTTTCATCTCATTCCATCTTTGAGGGTTGCACCATTTCTCCTCGAATGCAAATCGTATCTCATCTTGGGTTTTTGAAGTGTAGTAGCTTGAGCCTCCCAATGTGTTTCCGAGGGTTATGAATTCCTGGAACTCGTTTGAAATGTTTGAATCGAAGATTTGATATATGCATCTTGACATTGAGGCCAATGTGTCGCACAATACCTCGTTGAAATTAACTGAACTTGATGGGTAGAATGATGGGTAATCTGATAACGAATAGTTTAGCTTCACTAGATGATTGATGTTTTCGGAATCTGTGAGACGGGGTTTGGAGTCATTGCTTAAGACATCGCTGATGCTTTTGATTTTACCGTGACTGCCGTTGATTATTTGATTCAGGTTCAATCCCCTTAGTGAGAACATGAATGATGGGTCATCCTCTATTATATTTGCAAGCTTATGGAAGACCGCCGCCTGGTGCTTGCAGAACAATCCCCTTCCGCAATCGCAGGACAATTCAAAGTCATCAGTGCTTGATGGAAGGATTTTGACATCTGCATTGAGAAAATCCAAGGATATCTGATTGTTCAGTAATTTGGAGTATATTATGGGATTGCCTTTAATGTAATCAGTCAGGTATCCCTTCTCGTCTTCTGTGAATTCCTTGAACTGTATCCTTACATTGTAAAAGTCGCCCGGCGCTCCCTCAACCCTGGCTTCCACTTCATTTTCGGCAACCCTGAATGACCTTATGCTTCCGTCCTGGGCATAAATCACACCATGTGCCAAATGATTTTTATCGTCTATTTTTTTAATGTTTCTTATCCATTGTTTTGGCATTTCGTTATCTGATTTCATCAATAACCTATTTTAAAATTCCGACTATATAAAGTTTATTCCAAATCAAATAAGGATTTTACAAGCGTTTTGCAATATTGATTCCAGCTTGTTAAAAAAAATCATGCACATTGCCTTTTGAACTTCATGTTGAATATCCAGATGAAGATGAATCCGATGATTGAGCCGAGATTCATGCCGATGATTGCGCCCAGGTAAACTCCGAAAACTCCCATATTCAATGTTATTCCCATGATATAGGCGAACAGCATGCTCAATACAAGCTCCCTCATTATTGTCAAGGCAAGGGATTTGAATCCTGACCCTACTCCCTGATAGACGTATGCGGCAGTTGCTCCGAATGGTATCAGGACATTGTAGAACACCAATAGCTGCAGTATTTCAGCTGATCGATTGACAAGGGCAGGGTTTCCTGCTTGAAAATTGAATACATCACATATTGGGTAAGCGAAAAAGTAGAATGTCGCACAGATTATTACTGTAATAATCAGGCTTATCAGTGTTGAGTATTTTATGGTTTCATTGAAGTTTGGCCAGTTTCTCCCGCCATATGCCACTCCTGAAACTGTTATTGTGGCTGTTCCAATTGCCATGCATGGGATGAATGCAATTGTTATCATTCTCCAGCAGATTGTGAATGATGCGACTTCACTGACTCCTGCAGTGGTCATGATTAGATAGTTGAGGATTATTGCCACCAGTGCGAATATTATCTCTTCTGTTGCTGCGGGAAGTGAAACTACAAGGATTTCCCTGTAGATATTCATCTTTCTTTTGTAATGCGAGAATTTAAACTTGAAGAATGTGTCCTTTTTAACGCTAATCCAGTAGATCATCAATATGTAACCTGCCAGTGATGCTATAACGGTAGCCAGTCCCGCTCCGAAAATACCCAAATCCAATCCATATATTAAAATAGGGTCAATGATCATGTTCAATACGGCAGTTAGGATTAACGGGTTTGTTGCGCGTGCCACATCACCCTCAGCCCTGAAGATGCTAGCTGTCACGTTGGGCAAAAGAAACACTATATTAAGCAAGAATATGATTTGACCATAGCTTAGGCAATATGTCTTGACACTGCCTGCACCCAACAATACAACCAAATCATCTAAAAAGAAAATACCTACAATTAAAACAATGATAGATACAATAAGTGTTAAAAATATCGAATGCATAACTGCATTATTTGCATCTTCAATTCGCTTGGCTCCGACATACCTTGAAATCAGGGAATTGGCACCTGCACCCACACCTGTTCCAAGACCAATGATGACCAAATATAATGGAGATATGAAACCCAAAGCAGCCAGAGCATCCGCATTGATGCCTGCAACCCAAAAGCTGTCTATCAGGTTGTTTAAAAACATCAGAAGCATTGAAAAAATAGTTGGAAAAGCCAACTTGTTAATGGCTTTTCTCGGATTTGCCCGGATCAAGTCAATATTTTCATTAGATTGCATCAATCATATATATTGAAAAACAAAATATTTAAAATGTTAATAATGATAGCAAGTGCTGGTTTTAGTCCGGTAACAGTTGTTGCATTTCAAACACCTTGACTCGCCACAACCATTATCCTTCCAATCCTTTAAGAAATCCCCCTGAGCAACAAATGGCCTGTACATTGACAGGAATTCAATATCAGTGCTGTTTAAGATTTCATTCATGTGCAGCATGTTATTGAAACCGCCACCGACGATGACGGGCACGTCAACCGAATCAATCAGTTTATTGGTGTAGTCTATCAGTTCCCCCTCTCCGGACAATTTCTTAGTGAAATACAATGGAGACAATGGTCTTGTAACCTGTATAGAATCCGCACCAACCTTTTCAAGCAGCTTGCAAGCCTCAAGGCTTTCATGTGAATCAAAACCATCCTTCCTCTCGTCAAAAGTGTTAACCTTAACTGAGACGTGCAAGTCAAGATTGTCCTTCATCACCTTGACCAATTCCAACACCAACCTCATGCGGTTGAATACGCTCCCACCATAATCATCGTTTCTTTGATTATAATAAGGGTTGATGAACTTGGACAGGAAGAAATTATTGCCGACTGAGAGTTGTATGCCGTCAAAGCCCGCAACCTGCAGTTTTTGGGCTGCCTCTATAATGTCGGATTGTATCTGGCGAATATCCTCGATTGTCAAATCATTGACACTGATGTCCAAGTCGATTCCACGATTATACTTTATGAACTCGACCTGTCCTAAAATCGGAACATCATAACTGTGAGTGATTTCTGCAATCTTGCGGGCCATGGTCATGAAGTTGAGATTGCCCATCTTAAATGAGTGCTCTGTGAACTTGTCTTTCGGATAAATTGAGTATAATTCAGAGGTGATTAGGCCAACGCCGCTTGATGCGATTTTTTCATACCTTTCATATATTGCATCCAAATCGTTTTGCTGGGATTCCCACAAGCCGGTTCTTATAATTCTGCTTTTTAGTGTCAAATCCCCTAATTTACATTTGTCGAATATTGTTTTCATGTAAAGTAATTAGTTAAAAATAGTATAAAAAGAAATAAGTAATTCTAAACTTACCTATATTCCATAGACTTCACGATATTCGCTTAAAAGTTGTTCCTTTTCCTCTTCGCTTCTGGTATCATCCAATTCATGGAAGAAATATGAGGTTATCTCATATAATATCCTGTTTGTTTTCAATCCCTTCTCCGTCAATGCATATTCTGTCTTGTTTTGAACCTCATCAATCACTGTTTTGGTGACCATCCCCTGTTCCTCCATATACTTCAATGTCTGGGCAAGAACATGATTGCTGATTGTCGGATTCATTTGCTTGAATTCATTGAAATGAGTTTTGCCATTGTAAATATTGGACATTATGCAGAATATCCATTTCCGGTTAAATACATCCAAAGTGTTGCCTATCGGACAAATATTATTTTCAACCATAATTATCATGCAAGTAATTTTATAATTACTTTATTATTTATTAACCTAATGTTTTAAATATTTTCTTTGAGGTATAACTATGAAAATTACATATTGGAGCGATTTTGCTTGTCCATACTGTTATATAGGAAATACAAGACTGAAAAAAGCAATTGATGATTTGGATTTAGATGTTGAATTTGACATTCGTGCATTTGAACTTGATCAAAACGCACCCCGTGACGTTCAGTCAACCACTGTAGAAAGGTTCGCAGTTAAATACAGCCTGTCAATAGAGGATGCTAGAAAACAGGTGAATCAGATTTCACAGCTCGGGGCTGATGAGGGAATTGACTTTAAATATGAAACAACATTATACACCAATACCCGTGACGCCCACAGGTTGATGAAACTGGCACAGGAAAAACATCCCGAATCCGTCGATAAATTGGCCACATCACTTTTTGATGCATATTTCGTTGAAAATCTTAAGCTGGCAGACCATGAGGTTCTTATGGAAATTGCCCTTGATGCAGGTTTGGGTGAAGAGGAAATAAAAGAAGTTCTAGACACTGATTTATATAATGCTAAAGTTGAGGAAGATGAAAACATTGCGCTTTCAGCCGGAATCCATGCCGTGCCGTTCTATCTGTTTGACGGCAAATATTCAATACCGGGTGCATTGAGCTATGATGATTTTAAAAGCGTATTGTCACAGATAATTAGTGAAAGTGAAGTTGATGATGACAAGGACAGCGATAATTGCGCCGATGGGGTCTGTGCTATATGAAACTTAGATGGCTAGGTCATTCAGCATTTGAACTAACTTCAAACAATGGTTTGAATATTCTTGTTGATCCGTTTATCCAGGCAAATCCCGCTTGCCCATTAAAAACTAATGATGTCAATTCGGATGTTGTCTGCATAACCCATGGACATGCGGACCACTTTGGAGACGTGGTTGAAATAGCTCGGAACAATCCCAATTTAATGGTGATAAGCAATTATGAGATATCCATTTACCTGCAACGGAAAGGTGTTCATGCAATCGGGATAAATTATGGTGCATTCATCAAAATAGAGGATGTTGAAATAAGAATGCTTGAAGCAAAACATTCATCAACATTCGATTTTGAAATAGAAACAAAGTATGCAGGCAACCCCGGAAGTTTCCTGTTCACTTTTGATGATGGGCTGAAAGTATTTCATGCGGGAGACACTGGATTGTTCAGTGATATGAAATTCGTAATTGGAGAAATCTACAATCCTGATATCGCATTATTGCCAATAGGCAACATTTTCACAATGGATCCGGCAGAAGCATCCATTGCAGCCAGTTGGATTAATCCTGAATTCGTCATTCCAATGCATTACAACTCTTTCCCGTCAATCGCTCAAGACCCTGAAAAATTTAAACAATCCGTAACTAATTGTAAAACATTGATTCCAAAAGTTCTGGAAACCCTTGAATTCTAAACAAAACTTTATATTTTATAATAATTAAATTAAGTTTAGGTGTTTAGATGAAAGTAGCAATTAGATATTACAGTAAAACTGGAAATACAAAAAAGCTTGCAGAAGCGATAGGCTATGCAATAAACGTTGAAGCAAAAACAGTAGATGAACCATTGACCGAAGATGTTGACATTCTATTTTTAGGAAGTGCGGTCTATGCTGCTGGAATCGATTCAAAAATCAAGGATTTCATAGCAAACATCAACGTCAATGTCGGTGAAGTCGTCAATTTCTCATCAGCAGCACTAATCGAGTCAACCTACAGTCAAGTCAAAAAGCAGGTTGAAGCTAAAGGATTGAAAATGAGCGAAGATGAATTCCATTGTCGTGGAGCTTTCAAGTTCGTCCACAGAGGACATCCTAACGATGAAGATTTGAAAAACGCTCAGGAATTCGCTAAAAGAATAGTTAATTAATTATTCTTTTTACCTCATCCTTTCAACTTATGAAATTATTCATTAACCTTGCTGACACCAATGCAAGACCTAACCAAAACTTAACGATGAATTAACCTTGTCCACACCAAATTGATTGAACCACTCCGGCTTGAAGAAGCCGGAGAATTCTTGCACAATAATGTTAAAAGTGAATAATTTAACCTATTCACTTCTGACTATCTTCAAACCAACATACTCATCCCTGCACATTTCAGGAAGGTGCCTGATGGTTTCACGGTTTTTATGTTTTACTTTACGGTCAAGATCATCCCATTCAACGAAGTTTTTACTTGAAACTTCATTTAAGTTGAGCTTGAGCTTGTACCAGCTTTCATGTTCCCTTTTGGCGAAGTGCTCTATCTCATCATAATCGAATGATACAACCTCTTCTCTTGGGTCTTCCAATGGGACAAATTCATAACCTTTTTCCTTCAATATGTTGATCAATTGATTTGCTTGTTTGAAATTTGAGAACTGTATGGCATTGTCAAGATTCTTAAATTCCAATTCACCACTGGAATTGCTGTCAAGCTTGCCGTATTCATAGAATTGGTTCATCTTGTAGGTCAATGCCTTGAACCTGCTTCTGATGATTTTCAATCCGAGATTATCTAGGAGTCTAGGTATGTTCTTGATGGTGTCTATATCATACTGCCTGTCTTCAGGGAGAAGATACTTCCATTCCTTCATGCATGGACTGATTTTCTCTTCGAGGTCTTTAGTTTTACCATAAATCCATCCTTTGCCCAGCTTCTCATCCCACCATTCGTCATGCTCGTAAATGGCCAAGTCGTTAATATCCTTGTTTGAGAACTTGAGGATCCTGACGATTTTTGAAGTCTCTTCAATGATTTCATCGTCAATTTCATCAGGAGTGATTCCCTCGCCGTATTTCTCGTTGATGATTTTATTGACTTTAGTGTCGATATCATCTGCATCAGCCAGTTCCTCCTCGGTCTTATGGGCTATCTCACATCCTATCAATGCCAGTTTTTTTGGAATTGATTTTGCTTGGCGAATATTGGACATTTTCAAATCGGAGTTCAACTCATCAAAACGGACTTTCTTTTCAGCATATGATATTGTTTCCCCGTTACCTGATGTCTGGTTATACTGTTCGTTGATTTCCACCGCTAGTTTTTCAATGTTTCTCATCAGCACGTCAGGTGTCCTGATATCCTCTGCCAGAATGTCTCTTTGAACATCATCCAATTCTACTTTAGGCAATATTGACAGTTTTGCTGGGAATATTTTCCTCACGTCAAGGACTTCATTGATGAAATCATCCTTCATTTCCTCAAATCCTAGACCCATGGACCCATTTTTGAGAATGTATCTTACAATGATTTTTTCGTCATCTATCTCCACATCGAAATCGTTTACATGATTTCTTTTCTTATCCATGACCCCATATGGGCGCCTGTTCCATTCTTGAAGCTCATCACATAATATTAACAAATAGGATATCGGTGAGGCACTCGGATCCAGTTTTCCAAGCTTGAAAAGATCACTTTGCAATGTCTTATTGTAATAGTTATGCAGCAGGATTGCGGTTGCACTGTCAACTATCGGGTAGAAGAAGAAGTCCTTGTCCTTTTCAACGTACTGTTGAATCAGTTTACCGTATGAGTTCAATACAAGTATTGCTGAGAAGTATCCATGGTCCACGAAACCCATATCATTCATGTATTTGATGAATCCGTTCAAGTGCTTGAGGAGCTTTTTGAACTGGACCTTGTCGAAGCCGAAATCATTGGCTATCTTATGTGCCATGATGTCTGTCGGCTTGAACAGGTCAAGGACTTTTGTTGACTCGTAGCGGTTTCTGAACTTGTCTGCATAGTCATATGGAGGGATTTTCACAATTGCATTGAACTCGTTGAAATCCCTATAGTCCACATGGGCGTCAATGTCATAGTTTACTGAAATGGTCTTGATTCCATCCTCGATGACCTTGTCTATCTGTTTTCCGATGATTTCAAAAGGGTATCCTATATCGTGGAAGAGCGATGCTATTCCCCAACGGTAAAGGAATTCCTCATGGGAGAATTCCATATCAGGTGTTTTGTAATACTTCTTGTAGAATTCGTTTTCAAGAATGTAGTCCTTAAAGATAAATCTGAAATTCTCGTTTTTAGCGTAAATCGCCAGTCCCAATACGAAAACGTTCACTGAGTGGATGAAATGATCCCTTTGCCTGTTTATCAGCTCGCCAGTGTTTTCCTCATATTTCTTCATCAGATCCACCAGATTCAGGAGAGTGTTCGGTTCGCTTATGAGGCTTTTCGGACTGTCCTCATCCACTTCGCTTTTATCCTCCGGCGTAATCTGGTAAATCATGAGAAAGTTCTCATACACTTCATTTGCAGTGTAAGGTGATTCGAATTCAAGAAAAACATCTATTGTTGCTTTCAGCAATCCCTTGTAATCATGCTTGTATTGAGTGCTTGAGTTTTGGGACTTGTTGTCATCATACAAGGTCAACATGTCAAAGAATTCATCAATGTAGACATGGAGATTTGATTTTTCTCGTCGTATGTTGTCATTTACAAATACTTCCTCTTCATCTTTTATATTCTCATTTGCTTGTTCATTCATGCTTACACCTTATTGATATATTAGATAAAATTAAGAGTTTTTATTAAAAATAACATCATTTTAAATATTGATTGTTAAAATTAGCTTTTAACAATCTTCAAGTCAACATTCCTGCACATTTGTGGGAGATTCCTGAATGTTCTCATGTTGGAATTTTTTTGTTCAACCTCAAGCTCATCCCATTCAACCAGATTGGGATTGAGTTTCAAATCATCATCGCGAACCGGACCGTATCTCCAGCCCAAGTTAATCTTAAGCTTATACCATGCATTATGCTCTCTTTTAGCCAAGTATTCTAGGGAATCCTCATCAAATGACTCCACCTCTTCGCCCGGAGCTTCGATATCTACAACATCATAGCCGAGCTCGGTCAATATTTTCACTAAAAAATCGGCCTGCTTGTAATTTGAATACTTGATGTATTCCGGCAAGTCCTCAAAGTCCTGTGTTCCTGAAACCTTGGACTGGTAGAACTTGTGCATCTCTATTGTGAGCATTCTGATCTTGCTTCTGACAATCTTCAATCCGATGGATTCAACAAGGGACGGAATGTTCTTGACGGGATCAATGTCATATTGCTGTATTGCAGGTGTCAAGTAATCCCATGGCACAAGACAGTCATGTATCAGCTTAGAGTCATCCCTAACTTCACCATAGGTCCAGCCCATGGCTATCTTTTCCTCACACCATTCATCATGCTCATATATCGCCAGGTCCAATATTTCGTCTTCAGCGAATTCGGTTATTGCCTCCCTCTTGTCTGAGAGGTTAGCAAGTTCGCATCCAATCATGTTCAGTTTTTTAGGAATTGACCTGGCCTGCCTGATATTTGCCAACTTAAGGTGAGATGAGAGCCCATTGAAATCTGTTAAGTTCTCAAATTTCTCCCTTGTTTTATCATCTAGTTCTCCTTTGGCTTTCTTCTCCTCGTATTGGGCTGTTGTGGTGTCGATATATTGCTGGTGAATCTGAAGGGCCAGCTTTTCCACGTTTCTAAGCAGTGTATTCGGAGCCTGTATTTCGGATTTGACTATTTCCCTCATGATGTTGTTGTCCTGCTTGACATCAGTGAAGACCAATAGGCCTTTTCTGAATATGCTTGGTATTGACAGGACGTTTTTGAGCAGTTCCTCCTTGTCCTCTGAAAATCCAAGACCCATTGAACCTGATTTGACAATGTAGTCGACTTCCAGCCTGTACTCGTCTATGATTATATTCAGGTCATTGACATGGCTTCTTTTCTTGTCCTTGATACCGAATGGCTGCCTGTTCCATTCCTGAAGTTCATCACATAATATCAACAGGTATGAAAGAGGGCTTTGTTTGGGATGAAGTGCAGGAAGGTCAAATGGCTTTTTCTGCAAAACGTTCCTGTAGTAATTGTGGAGCAGTATCGCAGTTGCACTGTCAACTATCGGGTAGAAGAAGAAATCATGGTTTTTAGCATATTTCTGTATCAGATAGCCATATGAGTTTAAAACAAGGATTGATGAGAAGAATCCATGGTCGATGAATCCGCTTTCCCCCATTATGTTCACGAAATTATCCAAGTGTTTTGAAACATCATTTACATTGACGTTGGTGAAATCGGTGGCTATCTTCTGGGCCATGATGTCTGTCGGCTTGAAGAGGTTGAGGAATTTTGCCTTAGGATAATTTTGAGTGTATTCATCTGCAAAGTTAGGGTCTATTTTTACTATAGTGTTGAATTCATTGAAGTCCTTGAAGTCAATTGCAGTATCCGCACCATATGTGCTTGAAATGGATTTCACACCGTCATTTATGAACTTGTTTAACTGTTTGCCTATAATCTCAACGGGATATCCTATATCATGGAACAGGGATGCCACTCCCCAGCGGTATAGGAATTCCTCATGTGAAAACTCATTATCAATCTTATAATACTTTTTATAGGGGCTTGCGAGAATATATGATTTGAATGCTTCACGGTAGTTTTTATTTTGAGAATAGACCGCCAAACCTAATAGGAACACATTTACGGAATGGATGAAATGGTCCCTTTGCTTTTCAATTAGGTCTCCAGTGTTTTCCTCATATTTTTTCATTATCTTAACCAGGTCAAGCAATGTGTTGGGTTCATTAACTATGCTGTGGTCATTTACATTGTCGGACTTGTTTTCCGCAGTGATTTGATAAATCATGAAAAAAGTCTGATATATTTCATAAGCATTGTATGCTGTTTCTTTTTCAAGAAATACATCAACGCCGGCTTTCAATAATCCTTTATAAAGATGATTGTTGTAATGGTCATCATACAATGTCAATTGATTGAAGAATTCATTAATATATTTTTTTAAGTTATTCTCACTCATAAAAAAACACCCTGGAAAGTAACTGTCCATAATTTGAATTTACCAAATAATCCATACTGTGTAATATTTTTGTAAAAAATAAAATTTAAGTTATATAAAGGAAAACATTTCATCAAGAAAAAAAATCATTCCTCTTTTCGATTGAATAACTTGATTATGCAATCCAAATCAATTGAAGTGTTAAAATCCAAAAAGGACTCATCATCATTCTTGTTCAGGATTATTGTTTGATTCAAATCTTCTTTCATTTAAAACACCCTTTCATCAAGTTCATATAGCTTAGTGATTATTCCAATCAATGCATCATAATTCGAATTTTCCAATTCGATTTGCCCCTTTTCGATTAAGCGATTAGCAAGATTGTCAGAGTATATTCCCTCATGCTTCAAATTATAAAAACAATCACGAATGGTCTTTTCACGGTTTTTCATAACGTGCTCATGAATTAATTGCTCATGAATATTTTTCAAGGCATCATAATCCTTATTGATTATGATTTCCTCCAGATTCCTGCTTTCATCAAGGAATCTGAGTTTATTCTCCACATTTTCAAGCAGTCTGGAAAACTTCAAATCGTTCTTATGGACTGTGGCCAGTTCATTCACATGGTCATTGTAGATTTTTAGCAAATCATTGCTTTTCCCATCAATTTGAACCAATTCCATTAGTCTTTCAATGAAAAGATGAAGTGTTGAGTCAATATCGTCTTTTAGATACTTCAATGAATCGGCCAACTTGTTTAAATCCACATCATTATTGGATACATTAAAGGATTCCTTTAGGTATGGAACGTATAATTGATTGTTTTTGATCATTGAAATAGATTTGCCGTCGAGCTTCACCGATTCCCCCTCATCATGAATGTCAAATCCGAAGTCGCCTTCCATATAATCCATCTTGAATGTTCCGTCAAGGCTTATTGGAGCTTCACGCATGATGTGGCCGTCATTTAAATCCCTGAGGGATATGGTGAAACCTAAAAAAGAGGTTTTGCTGTCCTGAGTGAATATTCTTCCATGGAAACTGTCCTCATCATGAGTTATGATTAATGAAACAGAGTCCATATCCTTGTTGACCGGCTGTTTTTCAAGGTTTCCCGCATATATTGCTGCTCCCCTTGCAACTACAGTCAAAGGGTCAATACCGTATTCCAGCGGTCGTTTAAACTCATCCCCTATCAAGTCCCGTATTGTTGGACTTATGCATGAGCCTCCAACCAGAATTATTTTATCCATTTCACTTATTTCCAAATCGTTATTGTTTAATAAGTCATGGCATAGATTAAATGTGCTTTCAATGCCGGGATTTATGATTTGCTTGAATTCCTCCCTGCTTAAACGATAAGTGAAATCATAACCTTCAAAAAGGTTGCCCACACATATCTCCGATTCCCCGATTCTTGACAATTCCATCTTGGCCTGTTCGCCAGCATCCTTCAGCCTAAAAAATATCTTCACATATTTGGGATTATCCCGTTTAAAATCAGCCAGATGCAAGTCATTGATGATTTTAGGCACAAAAGCATCCTCGACAATCATCCAGTCAAAAACATTGCCCCCTATGCCATTAAATCCATCAGTGACATATTTTTCAATCCTGCCGCTGTCCTTTTTTATTACTGAAACATTGAATGTTCCTCCGCCCAAATCGTAAATCATCCAATAGTCATCATTTGAATTGGCCAAATCATAAGCCATTGCAACTGCTATCGGTTCGAAAAGCAGGTTATATGACCTGAACCCTGCAAGTTCAGCAGCATCCATTATTGCTTTTGTTTTAAGGGGATTTGAATTGGCAGGAACGCAGATTACCGCCTGGTCCATGTCGATGTTGCATTGCCTATAAACCGACAATCTCAAGTCCTTTAAAACTTCACTTGACAATTGTTCAGGATACAGTGTGTTGGATTTGGATTTGAAAGGTATTGAAAATCCCATGTCCTGTTTGAATTCAGTGATTGCATTTTGATTATTCTCCAATAACGCATTGCGTGCAGCTTCACCGACTTGCACCCCCTCATCATCAACCAAAACTGCGGAAGGAGTCACATCTTTTCCGGTCAAATGGTTTTTAATGATTATCGGCTCCCCATCATTATAATAGGAAACTATGGAATCCACAGTCCCCAAATCAATGGCATAATCAATAGCATCCCCTTTAACGTCATGATTTTCATAATACAATCCCATATTCTGCTTGCATAATGATAATTTATATTCAAGTTCATTGCGCATCTTTAAATCGCAAACCACTGCAAACTCCATCAGGTTAGCGGCATCAATCAGGTTATTCCTATCAACCAGGCGAAGTGACTCGCCTGCAATCTCCTCGATGGAATATGTCTTCAGGACATGAATAATGTTCCTGTAGATTCCGCTGATTAGAGAGCTTGACTCCATCAGATCCTCCAGTCCAAGGACTGCCCTTATCAAATTGCTGTCCCTTGACAACTCCTCGAATATTTTCCATAAACGAATATAAGACTCATATTTACTTTCAAGAGATGGATTATATGCAATGGCTTCCCTCAACAGGTCACGGGCAAGATTATAGTTCCTGCCTTTTAAGTTCACTGTGAATGCCTTTGAAACCAATCTTGCATCAGGGTTTTTGGATTTCCATATCCTGAGGGTTTGCCCGTAAAATCTCCTGACATCATAATCCTTAAGGATTTCCCTTTCAAGCATCACGATAGCGTCGGACAATCCGTTTTCCATTTTCGCCAACCTGAACGCTTCAAGTATTGAATCATTCACAACATATTCGGAATAATCATCAATGAATTCCTCACCGTCATCATAATCATCATGCAACTCCATTTGATCCATCAGAAGTTCCACTTCCCCTAAAAACTCACCTGCATTTTGATACCTGTCCTCAGGATCAACATTTAAACATTTGCACACCATCTCATCAACTTTAAATGGAATTCTCTCATTATAATGGCTTGGAGGAGTTAACCCCTCCTGCCATGGTTTCAAGTCCAGCAATTCATTTAAGCTGAACTTTTCAACATCATATGGATAATGACCGGTCAGCAATTGGTAGAAAATGACTCCTACTGCATAGATGTCAGTCATGGGTGAAATGTTTTTCTTGAAGGATTCAGGAGCCATATAAGGCCTTGTTCCCACAATGTCAATGTCTGAGAGGTTTGTAGTGAGTTCCTTTGCAACGCCAAAGTCAGAAATCTTAATCTCGATATCCCCATTGGAATTGTAATTTAAAAGGATGTTGTTGAGTTTCAAGTCCCTGTGGACGATTGGGGGATTTGATGAGTGAAGGGTGTTTAATCCAGTTAAGATCTGCTTCATAATTTTCAGTGCACGTGATATTGGCATTTGAATGTTTGACTTTGCAAATGAGTTCAGGTAATCCTCAAGGTCTCCCCCGGGAACATATTCCATTACAAAATACGCCAAATCGTCAGCGGCTGAAATTATGCCTGCATCGTATATGTTTATGATGTTGTCGTTTCTAAGTTTTGTTGCAAGCTTGACCTCGTTAAAAATAGTTTCAGTGGGGCTGGTTGGGTTCAATGGCTCCTTGATGATTTTCATTGCCCTCAAGTCATCTAGAAAATTATGTTTAACCAGATAAACATTTGAAAATGAACCTTCACCAAGGAATTTTTCAACTTCATACTGGCCGTTGAAGTAACCTTCAACAGTCCTTTTAATCGAATCGAAGTCCATCACCAAGCACCATGAATCGAATCTAGAATGAACAGTATATTACCGCTCCGCCATTGCCTCTGGATAGCTTTAAAAATGAATTGTTTTTCAGTTTGGTTTCCTCTCCCTTAATCACTTTCCTATCAGCAATGAATGTGCCGTTTGAACTTCCCTCGTCCAATATGTACCACCCGTCATCCTTATAATACAATTTAAGATGAGGTTTTGCCACATTCGATACTGTGGAATAGCTATTGTCCAGAAGTATTGTGAAGGAGGACAAGTCACTTGACTTGAAGTTTCCCTGTCTTCCGATGAGGATTGTCTCATCCTTATGAACCTTGAATGTTTTTCCCTTATCAAGGCCATTGAAGATTGTCAAGACGCAGTGTTCCCCATCATGGAACCTTTGATTGGATTTATATAAATTAAAAAATGACAGCAATTCATCCGAGAGGAAGGTTATCTCTAAAAACAGGTCTTCAAATGCATCCTCCTTTAATGTATATGCTTTAACGCTTCTCAAGCCTATCTTGTTTGGAACCTCCTTTTTGACAACGCATTCCTCAATCAGGTCCGCTTCCAGGAGTTGCTTCAAGTGTTGGCCCAGCATTTGGGTGGTGATATCGATATTATAATTATTCAATAGGATGCTGTTTATCTCACGGGAGTACAGTGGATCGCTTTTAAACGACTTATCATCTAATTGATTTTTCTTTTGAAAATCTCTTAAAATTTCCAATATTGAGAATCTAACCTCATTATTAACAGCAGCCAATTTAACAGATATTAAATTAGAATCTAAAGAATCAAAAACCATTGTTTTAACTTTTTCTAAATCATACATAACCATAACTCCCTTTGAAATGAAAAACAACATTCCATTGCCTAATATTATGCATATAAACCTCAAATTTATATATTTAACCTCAATGATATTTAAATCAGACAAAGCAAATCATTTGAAATAAATCATTTTATATTTGACCGTTGAGCTTTTCGATAATTTCTAGAATATACTCCTTGACAGTTTCTTCATATTCAGGCATCTTTAAAAGTTTATTGAAACATGAAAATGATTCTTTTAATCTACAAGCTTTCCTCAATACGATTCCCTTATTGAATAAGGCATAATAGTATTCCTCATCAATGCTTAAGCATTTATCAAAGCATTCTATTGACTCATCGTACTTGTCGAATAAGAACAATACGCAACCCTTATAGTTCAATGTGTCGACATCATCACCATACACATCCAATATGTCCTCCATGAACTTTAAGGCCTTATTGTAATCCTCTTCAATAAGCAATGCCTTTAAAAACTTTAATTTCAAATCGTCAATTTCAGAGTCATTGAATTCAAGAACATTAAAAAGGAATCTGTTATACAATATGTTTTTAATCTCATCTATTAAAATCAGAACAGAATTTTCACAAGCAGGGTCATATTCCAATGCTTTGTTAAAGCAATCCAGCGCATCCCAGATTTGGCCTTCATTCTTAAAATCAATGCCCGCCTTGATGCACTCGTTCGCTTCTGGAGCAAATTCATCTATGCTTAAAATAGTATCATCGATCAAATCCATTATCTCATTTTTCAGTATGGAAACTATATTGTTCAGATTAGAGTCCAATTGGATAGCAGAATCATAATATTTTAAGGCTTTTGAGTATTCATTCCTCTGTTTTGAAATCAAACCCTTATTGATTAAAGCGGATGGATTCTCACTAACCAATATAGATTGGTTGAAACATTCATCTGCCTCATCTATCTTGTTTAATTTCATTAAAGCTGATCCCTTGCCGTTTAAAACTTCAATATTTTCAGGTTCCTGTTCTAATAGTTCATTGAATATATTTAAAGCTAATTCTGTATCATTTTGAATTAATTCGTATGCTTCGTCCAGTTTGTTTTGAAAATATTCATTCAACATAATACCATAGTTAAAATTTTATATGCCCACATTATTAAATCACATAAAGTAAAGTATTGTAAAGTAAATGCTTTATAGAAGAATATGAGATATAAAAAAGAAACCATATAAAGTCCAATCCTCGCAAAATAATATCCCGTATTCGATAAAAGTAAATATAATTTTATATATAGCTTTATTCGAATAAAAAAATAAAAAATAACGATATTATGAAATTACAGGAAATATTACAACATTTTAGATATGATATACTGACATTATTATATTCATTTATATATCATTAACACCATTTAAATGTTATAAGTAAAAGGGTTTTCTAAAAAGGAAAAAAATAGAATAAAAAAAATGAAATTAGATTTTATCCAATGCCTGGTCCACATCAGCCAGGATATCCTCAATGTCCTCAATACCCACTGAGAACCTGATCAGGTCAGGTGTGACACCAGTGGACAATTGCTGCTCTTCAGACAATTGGGAGTGAGTTGTTGAGGCAGGGTGGGTGACTAGGGATTTCGCATCACCGATATTTGCAAGGAATGATATCAGCTCAACGTTTTCAATGAACTTCAAGGCACCATCATATCCTGCCTTAAGTCCAAATGAAACTATGCCCCCGTAACCCTTTTCAGCGTACTTTTTAGCCACTTCATGGTTCGGTGAGGATTCAAGACCTGAATATGTCACCCAGGCGACTTTCGGATGAGCCTCCAAGTGTTCAGCAACTGCCATTGCATTTGAAGCGTGCCTTTCAATTCTCAAGCCCAGTGTTTCCAGTCCCTGCATGAGCAGGAATGAGTTGAAAGGTGAAGGCACAGCACCGGTGTCCCTTCCGACTACTGTCCTGAGCCTTGTTGTGAATGCCGCCTCTCCGAATGTTTCGGCAAAAACCAGTCCATTGTAGGTTTCATCCGGTTCGGAAAGTGTTGGGAACTTGCCGTTCATCCAGTCAAAGTCCCCCTTCTCGATGACTATTCCTCCGAGAGTGGTACCATGGCCTCCAATGTATTTGGTGGCTGATGAAGCGATGATGTCTGCCCCATGGTCGAACGGCCTTACAGAGCCTATTCCGACAGTGTTGTCCGCTATCAATGGGATTCCATGTGAATGTGCAATTTCAGCCAGCTTGTCGAAATCAGGAATGTCCAATTTAGGGTTTCCGATTGACTCAACATAGATTGCCTTGGTCTTGTCATTGATTGTCTCTTCGAATAGTTCAGGAGATTGGGAATCGACGAATGTTACTGTACGTCCCAGTTCCTCCAAAGTGTTCTCGAACAGTTCATATGTTCCACCATAGAGGTTATCTGCTGAGACAATATTGTCTCCAACACAGGTTAAGTTAATAATCGCATAAAAGATTGCGGCCATTCCTGATGCGGTTGCATAAGCGGCTGTTCCCCCTTCGATTGCAGCCATTCTTTTTTCAAACGCTTCAGTGGTTGGATTGTTCAGTCTTGTGTAAATGTTTCCTCCTTCCGTAAGTGCAAATCGGTTTGCAGCCTGCTCGGGAGAGTCGAATACATAAGAAGTAGTTTGGTAAATCGGAGTCACTCTTGAACCGGTCTCGTCAACTTCTTCCTGACCGGCGTGAACGCCGATTGTTGATATGTTTTTCTTGTTTTTAATTTCATACGCCATAATAATCAAGTAAGATATTTGTTGAAATACTTATATTAAATTATTCTCTTCACAGTGGTGAATTGACTTGAACATGTGAAATTATGATTAAACTGTTAAATTGTTTTGAAGCAATCATTTAATAGATAATTACTGATTTAATCATGAAATATTAATTATGAAAATAGGAACATACTAATGATTAAAAAGGAGTACAACCATGACTAAAAATATAGCGGAATACGGTCATTTTAAACGAGTAAATGACCCGAAGGTTATTGAGAAAATTCGTGAATTAAATATTGATTGTGAAACAATTCCTCCAAAAAAAATATTATAAAGCATGCAAATTATTAGGAATTAATACCCTCCATTAAATTTAGAATGCCTCTTGAACAACCTCGCCTTGAAGAAGGCGAGGATTCCTAGAGTTTTGTTTTTATTACTCAATCGTTTATTGAGTGCTTTCTAGGCAATCCCCGGGGTTCCACCGGTTAAGTATGTTAATAGCAGCATTGACATCCCTATCTAATTTTTCACCGCATTTCGGGCAAATCCAATCTCGTGTTTTCACATCTAAATTTTCATTTATATGGCCGCATTTGTGGCATGTTTTACTGGTATTTTTGGCATCAACAAACACTACTCCTTCAGCTTCTGGCTTGTACCATTCAAATTTCTTTTTTAATTTATTTATGAATTTAGATAGGGGAAAAATCAAATTTTGTTCTCCTCCGATGAGTATTTTGATTTTAGCATAATTTTTTTCAAAAACTATGACATCATATTTTTTTACGAGGTTATAAGATAGTTTTTCTATGTAGTCTTGTAGTTTGTTGGTTCTTTTGTTGTATTGTTTTTGTAGTCTTTTTAGTAATTCTTTCTTTTTTCGGCTTAGTTTTTTTCTGCATGGGCTTATTAATTGGTTTAGATATTTTATCATTTTGTTTTCATGATTTACATCGAAATGTTCTTTAACGCCGTCGCTTGTTACTATCCAGCCGTTTTTATTTGAATTTATATCAACGCCTATTTTCTTTCCAGTCAATTCAAAATGTTTAAGAGTATCATAGTTTATGTTGATTATAGCGTAGTAATGTATACCATCATATTTTATTGTTATATTGTTGATTTTGAGATCAGGTTGGTTTAACAGTTTTCTGTACTCTTTACTGGTTTGAAATGGTATTTTTCCGTATTTTCTTAATGATATTTTGTTTTTTTCTATGATTTTCTTGTTTGGTGGAATAGTTTGTCTGAAGCTGAATTTTTTATCTTTTTTGCGATGAAAAGTTGGAAGATTATGAGCAGGATTTTTAAAAAAATTATTAAAAGCGTTGGTTAAGTCTCTTATGGACTGCTGTAAACTTGTGGATTCCATTTTATCCAAATAAGGGATTGATTTTTTATATTTCATCATCAAATTATATAAGAAGGTGTAAGTGGGTTTTATACTGTTATCCTTTTCGTATAATTTGTTGTATTCATTTAATGTTAGATTGTAAACTTTCCTGACACAGCCGAAATTCTTATGAAACTCTTCAATTTGTTCAGGTGAAGGTTTAAGTCTAACCTTAATAGCCATTACTCGTTTATCCATTATATATCCACCACATTTTTGAATTAAAACTATATGGTTCTTTAATTTTAACATACAAAAATTAAAGACTCACTAATATTAAATTAACAACTTCCCCATTTATAAAGAAATAGTAAGAGAGCATATGAAAAGTGCGACGAGATAGAACCAATAATTTGTTATATGTCCTCAAATGAATGGCATATGTTAGTGCAGTCTTAGATGACTGATAACACTGTTGTGCG
>NZ_CACYJE010000017.1 GCF_902774605.1 uncultured Methanobrevibacter sp. | reverse complement strand
AGCCCCTTTATAAATCATTTTCAGTATATTTATTTATTTTTAGTAGTTAATAACTTTTTAGTTGATAAAATTACGGTTAATTGTTTTTCAACAAAAAAAATAGGTAGCTATATAAATATCAGTTTATAGACCCAATATCAAGAATTGAATGTTTTAACTGGAAAAATCGTCTTTTAGATTGTTTGTTTAGAATAAAACAAAATTCTTGAAAAAATATATTATAATAATAAGGAGAAACGGTACCATGAAATACAAGAAAACCATGATACTGCTGGTGCTTGCCATCTTCATATTCGGTGTGGCAAGCGTATGTGCTAGTGATGTGAACGATACGGTGATTGCCCATGAAGATGATTCAATTGTTGAATTGTCCCAGGCAGATGCTGATGAAATAATGTTAACAGATGAAAATGAATTAATCAGTCAAACAGATAATGGACTGATAAGTGAAGGAAAAAGTGGAACATTTGCTGAGCTGCAAGCAAATATTACACAAGCAACAGAAGGTTCAACATTAACCTTAAATAAGAATTACGAATGCGAAGACAGTTTTGATAGTGAAGGAATACCTATTGACAAAGCCCTAACAATCGATGGAAACGGATTTAAAATAGATGCACAGGGAAAATCAAGAATATTCAAAATAACTGCAGAAAATGTAATACTGAAAAACATAATTTTCACAAATGGAAAAACAACTGGTAAAGGGGGTGCAGTTTACTTCTTAAGTAATGGTGCTGTGATAAATTGTAATTTCACACTCAACACTGCAACTGATGGTGGTGCCATTTATTATAGTGATGGAACCACTGGCGAGGCTATAAACTGTAATTTCAAAGATAACCTTGCAACATCTAGTGGTGGAGCACTGGTATTTTTGGGTACTGGTACTGTGACAGGCTGTAACTTCATTAATAACGCTGGAAACTCAGGTAGTGGTGGTGCCATTTACTTTATTAAAGGCACAATGTCAGATTGTAATTTCACTAACAACAAAGCAATATATGGTGGTGCAGTTTACTTTAACAGTAATGGTAACGTGACTGATTGTTGTTTTACTAATAATCAAGCAACTGGATACTCCGGTTGTGGAGGTGCGGTTTATTTTGAAAAAGTTTCTTCTAGTGTGACTGTAAATTGTAATTTCACTGATAACAGTGCAAAAAATGGTGGTGCCGTTTATTTTGATGTAAGTTCTTCCGGTAAGGCTGTAAATTGTGTTTTTGATGGCAACTCTGCTAGTAACAGTGGTGCTATTTGTACCAATAACGCATTGAATGTTATCGTCTATTCATGTATTTTTAAATCTAGTTCTGATGAAACTAATGGTGTACAGTTAGTTTATATATTTTCTGATTTGCAGGATCTTATTTCTGCAAATTATGGTTCAATATTAAAATTGGATAAAGATTATGTATACGAAAATGATTTTGACATTAATGGAATTAACATCATAGATTCAATAACCATTGACGGCCAGGGTCATACAATTGATGCCAATGGAAAAGGAAGAATATTCAATGTCACTGCAGAAAATGTAATACTGAAAAACATAACTTTCGCAAATGGTTACACAACTGGTAAAGGGGGTGCAGTTTACTTCTTAAGTAATGGTACTGTGATAAATTGTAATTTCACACTCAACACCGCAACTGATGGTGGTGCCATTTATTATAGTGATGGAACCACTGGCGAGGCTATAAATTGCAATTTCAAAGATAACCTTGCAACATCTAGTGGTGGAGCACTGGTATTTTTGGGTACTGGTACTGTGACAGGCTGTAACTTCATTAATAACACTGGAAACTCAGGTAGTGGTGGTGCCATTTACTTTATTAAAGGCACAATGTCAGATTGTAATTTCACTAACAACAAAGCAATATATGGTGGTGCCATTTACTTTAACAGTAATGGTAACGTGACTGATTGTTGTTTTACTAATAATCAAGCAACTGGAAACTCCGGTTGTGGAGGTGCGGTTTATTTTGATGTAATTTCTTCCAGTAAGGCTGTAAATTGTAATTTTACTAACAACACTGCTTCTGGAGATGGTGGGGCTGTTTACTTCTTGAATACTGGTAATGTGACAAATTGTAATTTTGCTGACAACTCTGCAAATAAATCAGGTGGTGCAGTTTACTTCTATAAGGATAGTGAAGTGACAAATTGTAATTTTACTGATAACTCTGCTGATCGTGGTGGTGCTATTAGGTTTAGTGGCACAGGTACTGTGAAAAATTGTAATTTCATTAACAACAAAGCAACTGGAACTGGCAATTATGATGGTGGTGGTGCAGTTCACCTCCAAGGTACTGGTAGTTTGACAAATTGTAATTTTACTAACAACACCGCAACATATTATGGTGGTGCAATTAGGTTTGGTATTAGAGGTACTGTGTCAAATTGTAATTTTACTGGCAACATTGCTGGGTATGGTGGTGCAGTTTTCTTCAATTATGCAGGTACTGTGTCAAATTGTAATTTCACTAGCAATAATGCGACTAATGGTTCTGCAATTTACTTCTACAAAAATTATTCTTCAGATACTTTAACTGTTTCCAATTCTATTTTCTTAAACAATAGGGCAAATGCAGAAGATTTGGAGGTAGTTAAAAATGATAATAATATTACAATCATATTCACAGGTCAGAATAACCTTTTAAATGCAATCTATTCCAGAAATGATGCTGAAGTTACTTTTAACAATGTGAAATATTGGGGAGCAACTGGAATTACAACCCTCAGTGCTATTAGGTCTGGATCCAATAAGGCAACCGGTCAAAACATCACTGTAAGTGGTGTTGTTAATGGTATTTTGGTTTTAAATGAGGTTAAAGTCACAGATGATGAAGGAAAGATTGTTTTAAACATAAATGATGATGATAATTATTACATCACTGTTTGCCATGACGCTGATTCATACTACACTGAAGCTGAAAAAACAATCTCAAACATTAATGTGAATGTCACCTCTCAGACAACCAATAACAAGACTGTTAACATTACTGCTAAGTCTAATATTTTCAGTGAAGTCATGCCGGGTAAATTACTATTTATTTTGCCAAACGGCACTGAAATCAATGCAAATTATGCAGGAAATGGAACTTGGTGGGCAGTTCATGCCTTTAATGAATATGGTGTTTATCAGGTCTCAGCATCATATGTCGGGTTGGATAATGTAATTGTCAGCAAAGGAACCATTACAGTTACTGCTCCTGAGCATACATTTTGGTTTTTGAATTATACAATTAACGGTTATGATAATCCTGTAATCAAATTATCAAATGATTTTTATTTTGATTCAGATTATGATGTGGCTTTTGCAAACGGTATTGTGATTAATAGGTCTGTCATAATCCAAGGTAATGGATGTACAATTGACGCAAATGAAATGGCTAGGATATTCAAGATTGCTGACAATGCACAGGCGGTAATCAAAAATGTCACCCTTGTAAATGGTAAGCACGATGAAGGAGGAGCCATCTATAATGATGGAAGTAATTTAACTATAATTGACTCTACATTGGATGATAATTATGCGTATGATGGTGGTGGAGCGGTTTATGTAAAAGAAGGCATTTTAACTGTCATCACCTCTGCATTGACCTGCAATGGTGTAAATGATTATGGTGGAGCGATTTATATAAATGGTGGCAGTCTTGAAATATTCAATTCCACATTAAACAACAATTCTGCAGAAGAGGGTGGTGGAGCGATTTATAGCAATGGAAACAATTTGACAATTGTCAACTCCACATTGGACAACAATCGAGCATATGGTAGTTATGGTGGTGCTGTCCATAATGATCAGGGTTATTTGACAGTAATCGGCTCCAGAATAAGAAACAACTATGCAGAAGATGATGTTGCTGTTTGCACAGGCAACGAGGATAATGTAGTTTTCAGTAATAATGAAATTTTCAACGGCAATGTTTATGGATTCACTGCAGATGATTCAAATACAATCATTAATCCTCCAAGATTTGGATTAATGGCGGTTTTCGATTCTTCTTTAAGAATTCGAGTATTTGAAAGAGAGGATGAAAGATTCAATGGTGATATCACTTTGACTATTGGCGGTGAAGATTATGTTGTTCACATGGTTAATGGTACAGGTAAAACTGATGTAATACCTTCAATCATGGCTTCTGGAGATTATTATGCCAACATCACTTTCAATGGAAATGAGGAATATCCTGCGGTGAATTATGAAAATGTTAGATTCTCACTGTCTATAAATTCATTTAGTAATCTATATGCTTTATTTATTGATAGTATGATTGAGCATAAGGATGTAGTATTGAATCGAGATTATATTGATGATGGTGATGATTTTGCATTCATTGATGAGTATTTTAATCTTTTAGAGGAAAATGCTTTAGCCATTGATGGTAAAGGTCACATTATTGACTGTGATCATGTGGATAATTTCTTGTATATTGGTCCTGAATGGAAGGTAAGTGTCAAAAATCTAATCATAATAAACAGTAATGGTGCAGCAATACATAATGAGGGTAATTTAACAGTCACCAACTCCACTTTCCACAACAATTCTGAAGGTTTTGGTGGAGGTGCTGCAATATATAATAATGAGGGGCATGTGACAATTATTGGATCTACATTCAGCCTAAACAATGGATATGAAGGAGGAGCAATCCTTAATGAGAGGTCATATTTAACTATAATTAACTCCACATTCACAGGAAACAAAGCTGAATATGGTGCTGCAATATATAATAATGAGGGTAATGTAGTTATGGACAGTGCCACTTTCATAAATAACTATGCAAGCGATAATGGTGGAGCAATCTATATTTGGGGCGGTGATTTTTCAATAATCTCCTCAGAGTTTAACAACAATTCGGCAGATGACTGCGGTGGTGCAATATATGTTTCAGAATGGAATGATTATATGGCATCTGCAAACCCTTCAACCAGTTCACATGTATTCAATTCACAGGCAAACAATAAAAATTATCTTCGTGCTACATCAACAGGTATGAAACTTGTTTTATCACTGGTCAATTCAATATTTGACAGCAACACTGCTGGTAAAATTGGTGGGGCAATATTTATTGGTGGAGATAATGTTGTATTAATTAATAAATCTTCATTTAATAAAAACAATGCTAATAGGGGCGGATCAATCTGTAATAGGGGTGTTTTAAACATGTATGATTCTAATCTAACCAACAACAGTGCTTCTGTAGATGGTGGTGCAATCTTTAGTTCAGATGATGTGGTTCTGGACAGTGCCACTTTCATAAATAACTATGCAAGAGATAATGGTGGAGCAATTTATATTTTAAGCGGCAATTTCGAAATAACCGAATCGACATTTATCAATAACTCTGCATTTTACGGCGGTGCGATATATGTTGATGTGGACAACACAGCTCCTGAAGCTCCAAATCCTTTGGCAAATGATGTTCTTGGCTCATCACAAAAGGAATCCATTTTAACTGCACTGATTCCTAATGATCCATTTTTGAAAGTAACTGGCTCCACATTTAAAGACAATCATGCATATAATGGTGGTGCGATATGTAATGGAGTTGTAGTATCAGTAATCGGCACCATATTTGAAAACAACATGGCAAATCATAAAGGTGGTGCAATATATAATAATTGTCTTTTAACAATGACCAATTCCATTTTAATAAATAATTTGGCAAACAATTCTTCATTTAACACTTATGGAGGGGCCATATATAATAGTGAAAATGGTGATTTGAGAATAATTGCCTGTGATTTGTCACACAATACTGTAAATGGTCGTTTAGCTTTAGGTGGAGCAATCTATAATGAGGGTGAAACACATGTGAGGGATTCAACTTTAACATTCAACAGGGCAATAGGAACTGAATCTGCAGCTGCCGGAGCAATTTATAATCAGAATAAGTTATTTGTGATAAACACTACATTTTCCAATAACACTGCAACTGCGACTTTGAATGCTGATGGAGGTGCAATCTTATCTGCAATGGGTGAATTGATGGTGGATGACTCCATATTTTCAGGCAATGTTGCATCCGGAAATCAATCTGCAGGTGGAGCAATTGTTAACTTATATGCTAATGCAACAATAAAAAATACCACGTTCCAAAGTAATGGTGCAAATAATGGTAGTGCAGTACTATCTGCAAGTCATGAGGGCATGCCTCCGTCCAATGTCAATATTGAAGATTCCAAATTCATTGACGATTCCATTGAAGGAGTAGTATTGGATGATTCAAATGCAGTACTGACAACACCAGTATTTGAAATTCATGTTCCTGATGGAGTTAGCGGAGAATCTGTTGAAATAACTGTAAATGAAATTAAAATCGGCAATAAATTTAACGGAACAGTAACTGTGAGAATTGAGGGTGTTGATTATCCAGTGAAGATCGTTGAAGGTCGAGGAAATGCAACAATTGCTCTTGCTATGGTTTCTGGAACTTATAAGGCTACCTTAATCTATCTGGGTGATTTGAATTATAGTGGAGTAACTATGCAAAGTGATAGTTTCGTTGTCAGTGTTGTTAAACCTGATGTCGTCATTCCATCATTGGATGGTCTTTCAAGCAATGGCGTATTTACAATTGTGTTGTCTGATGATGCTACTGGTAATGTTACATTAACAATTAATGGCAAGGATTATGTCTTTGATGTAGCAGAGGGTAAGACTAGTGTTAAACTTCCTGAATTGGTTGATGGTGAGTATGATTATGTTATTTCATACTCCGGCGATGGTAGATATTCCTCTTTCACATCATCCGGAAGTTTAAAGGTCAGTAATCCTTCAAAACCAGTTGATCCGGTTAACCCAGTTAAACCAGCAGTCCCAACTAAACCTGTGAAAACAACTTTAACACTTAAAAAGGTTACTGTTAAGAGATCTGCTAAGAAATTAACTATTCAGGCAACACTTAAAGTAAATGGTAAGGCGGTTAAAGGTAAGATTATTAAATTTAAGTTTAATAAGAAAACCTATAAGGCCAGAACTAATGCTAAAGGTGTTGCTAAGATCACTGTTAAAAAATCAGTTCTCAAAAAACTCAAAAAGGGCAAAAAGGTAACATATAGTGCAACATATGGTAAAATTACCAAGAAAGTAAAAGTGAAAGTTAAAAAGTAGGTGCAACACGCACCTACACTTATTCTTTTATAAGATGATTATCATGAACAAACCCATTATACGTGCCTTGTCCAACAATCATGGATGATTGGTATGTTGTATATATCAGAATGTAAATACGATATTTATGAATGTTAGTTTTTTCCAGTCTATTTTTCCATGTATGGTGAAAATAATAGGTATATTAATATCAGTTTATGAACTTTCTCGTGTGTTGTGAAAAGGAATAAAAAAGAATATATTCGTGATAAGTTTGTTAATTCGACTGATTCATGGTTGGGTTTAATCTATTTTGAAGCTTAAAGGAGATAAGGAATTTATAATGGATAAATTCCATATACTTCTTGTTCATAGTTTAACCATGTTTTAAGCATTTCATCTTCGATTGAATATTTTTGGTTTGTGTAACCTATTATTCCTTTATCTTTGAGGCTTGTTAGATATTTGTTAAATGTTCCTCTTGAAATATTTGTTTTTTCTAGTAATTCGCTCCAGGTTAGTGAATCTTCTTCAACTAATTGTTCGACTATGTCTTTTTCGTTTTTGTTTAAGCTGCTCCAAATTTTTATCCACATTATTAGGATTTGCTCCATATTTGTGAAAAATGTTTTTTTAACTATTTCAGGAGTGTATATTTGATTGCTGTCCATAACATTGTAAAAACTGTTTATGTATAATGGTATTCCTCTTGTGCATTTGTAAAATCTTTCAAATCCTTCTTCAGTAAATTTTATTTCACTCATTTTGTCTTTAAAGTATGCTTTTGTTTCTTCTTTACTGAATGGGTCAATTGTTATTTGTTGTAATCTTCCACCAAATGCTCCACTTTCACCATTTAATTCGTTTATAATGTCTGAACTTCTTGATATTGATCCTGTAAATATATAGCTTACGTTATGCTGTGTTTGGTTGTAACTTCGAATTAACCAAAAGAATTTGTCTAGATGGTTTATTTTTCTTAACATTTGGAATTCATCTATGATTATTACAAATCCATTTAATTCATCCATTTCATCCACTATTTTTTGAGGAAATTCCATTACAAATTGACTTAATTTTCCGTAGTTAGTTTCAGTTTTAGGCACGGGTATGTCTAGTATGGTTGTTATGTCATGGAAATCATATTTTTTGAGTTTCAGATTATTTATTAATTCAGTTATTTTTGCTTTGTACTTGTTTTTGTAGTTATTTGCTTGTATGCTTTGATTCATCTCTTTTAATAGTTCGATAAGTACTGTTTCTATTGTTAATTCTTCCTTTGTTCGTGCATAAAGTTGGGCGATATCAATATATGTGCATATTATATTGGGTTCTATTTCTGTCATTATTTTTTTTAGAAGATAGGTTTTTCCTACTCCTCTGTATCCAGTTAACAATATTTGTTGAGGTAATGAGTAATTTAGGGAATCTATTTGGTATTTGAGTTTTTTGATATCTTCTTTTCTGTTGTAGAAATATTCATCTAAATTGTTGTGTAAAAATAAGGGTTTTGAATTCATTTAATTCACCTATTGTTTATTTATTTATACTAGTATATTAAATTATACTTTTCCATTTAGTATAAAAAATTATACTTATCTGATGAAGTATAATGATTTATACTTGTTAATTTTTTCAGGTCAGATTATAATTAAACATTATGTGTAATTGATGCTGAATATCTTCGCCATATGGTTCAAACATACAGTTTTCTGTTATTATTAATGATTAATATTTTACAGATATTGGAATGCGATATTTTTAATTGTTTATACAAGAATTGCTGCACCCATGGTGGTCAAAAAGTATGTTATGTATTTTTTGCAACAAATAATTAGTTATAAAAATATCAGTTTATCTGCTCTCTGTTCTCCAAATCCGTTATATATTTATATATTCGTTGATAGACTTTTAGTCATGTTTTAGAAGTTTTAAACAAATATCATATATTTTTACGATTGTTTGAATGATATAAAACATTTATCATGAAATTTATTAGGAGTTTGGAAAGGGATGAAATACAAAAAAAGCATGATTCTACTGCTTCTTGCAATTTTCATATTCTCAATTGCAACCGTTAATGCAGGGGATATGAATGATACAACAAGCGAGGGCATCATGCAAATGGAACCGGTAACACTCAAGACAACTGAAAACGAAATAATAACGGATAATCCGAATACATTCTCACAACTGGACAAGGATATTAATGCATCACATGACACATTTGAAATGAAGTATGACTACACTTTCAGCAATGAAACTGACAGTGGTCCGGTTGTTATTAATAAAAGCGATTTCACAATAAACGGAAACAATCATGTTCTGGATGCAAACATGCAATCCGGAATATTCAAGATTACAGGAAGCAATATAACAATCAACAATCTCATATTCATCAACGGTAATAGCAATAAAGGAGGTGCAATATATGCTACAGGCCATATTACATTAAACAATGTGACTTTCATCGCCAATAATGCCAGTCGTGGCGGAGCAATTTTCATTTATGACAGTATATTAAATTGCGCAGGGTCCCGCTTTATTGACAATTATGGTGAAAGGGGATCATCAATATATTTAGATAATGCCACATTAAAGGTCTCAAACTCATCTGTCACATCACACAGCACTGGTAAATATGGTCAAATTTATGCCACAGATTCCTCAGTCAGCATAGATGATTCAGATTTCATTAACATTACTTCCACTTATGCATCCGCACTCTATTTTGAAAATTCTAAAAGTTCAATCATTAATTCCAGATTCATTAATCTTACAGCCGAGAAATCCGCAGGAGCAATTGCCGTAAAATGGACAGGTAACTTATGTATCAAAGGCTGTGAGTTCCTCAACACCAAATCCATTAAAAATGCAGGCGCTATAATGGTTGATTATGTAATGGAAGCCTACAATGCTACAGTAACTGAGTGTGCGTTTATAAATTCATCATCCATGATTGGCGGAGCATATATTCAGCTTGGAGGCAGTTTAATCCTGAACGGTTCCAACTTCACAAACAATAATGCCCAGGTTGGGGGAGCAGTTTACATCTCATTTACCAACACAACAATTGACAATTGTATTTTTGAATCAAACAAACTGTCCGGTAACCACTACGGCGGCGCAGTATATTGCGACATCAGTAACCTGACACTGACCCGAACAGAATTCCTCAATAACTTCGCATATCTTGGAAATGCAGTATATGCCTGTGATTCATGTTATAATATCACCAGTTGTGTGTTTAAAAACAATGCAAATGCGATTTTCACAGATTTTGACAAAAACAATTGCATTCTCAACAATAATGAATATACCAATGACAGTGTAATCACCAATCAGTCATTTTATTCACCCGTATCTTTCGAATATCCCGGATTGAATCTGACTTTAATTGACAATACAATCAGTATTTCAACTCTTCCCTCAAGGTTTGATTTGCGTGACTGGGGATGGATTACTCCAGTTAAAAATCAGGGCAGGATGGGCTCATGCTGGACATTTGCCTTTGCAGAAGCGTTGGAAACCGCTCTTTTAAAAGCAACAGGCATCAGATATGATGTCTCTGAAAACTATATTCAGAATCTCCAAATAAGATACTCAGAATTTGGAGATTTACGGGCTATTGAAGGAGGATTGGACTATACGGCTTTGGCTAATGTGGTCAGCTGGCTGAGTGTTGGTGAAACAGAAGATGAATATGATGAAGTCGGGAAATTATCCGTTTTTGTTGAAAGCCCAAATAAGATACATCTTCATGATGTTTTATTCATAATGCCTGATGCCGGCAATTATGTTGATGAGGTTAAAAAAGCGATTTTAAATTACGGTGCAGTTTCAATTGCCTATGCAAGCAGTTTTGAAGAACCTTATTTCAATGAAAATACTTCTGCACAGTATACAAATGAATCCCTTCCGGCCGACCATGCAGTTGCCATCATAGGATGGGATGACAGCTACTCTGCGGACAACTTCCTAATTACTCCGCCGGAGAATGGTGCATGGATTGTTAAAAACAGCTGGGGAACCGAATGGGGAGATGAAGGATATTTCTACCTGTCCTACTATGAAAAGTCATTTTTTACACCTGACGCAGATACAGGTTGCATTTATCCGTTCACAGCTTGCATTTTCACTAATGCAATAGATTACCATGTCAATTACCAGACAGATTTAGGTGGTTTGTTTGATTTCGACAGCAATTATACTCACTATTCCAATGAGTTCACATCCGAGTATGATGATTTGATTGCAGCTGTTGGAACATACTTCAACCAGTCAGGAATCAATTATTCATTTGACATTTACATGAACGATAAACTGGTGCACTCACAAAGCGGTGTAAGCGAGTTTGCAGGATACAGGACAATTGTTTTAAGCAAATATGTTTCAGTTAAAAAAGGGGATAAGTTTAAAGTAGTATTCAAAAACAACAATCTTCCATACCAGGCATATTCAAGACAGCATTATATTCAGGGAATGTCTTTTGTAAGTGCCGACGGCAGCACATGGAAGGATATCACACTGGAAAACAGAACAGTTTGCCTTAAGGTTTACACCGTAGCCGATGACAGTAAAATCACCACCAACAAAGACATTTCAGTTGATTATAATGGAGGAAAATACTTCTCCGTTAAAGTCGTTACTGCCGATGGCAGGATTGTTGTGGAATCAAGTGTTAAATTTGTATTCAATGGCAAAACCACAACTGTTAATACTGACAGCAATGGAATTGCTAAAATAAAAATAACGCAAACTCCTGGAAAATACACTATCAAAACTGTATTCAACGGCAAAACCTATACCAATAAAGTTACAGTAAAACAGGTCTTAACAGCCAGCAAAGTCACTGTCAAAAAGACTGCTAAGAAGTTTACCTTGAAAGCTAAGCTCAAAATCAATGGTAAATTGGTTAAAGGCAAAACTGTAACATTCAAGTTCAACGGCAAAACCTATAAGGTTAAAACCAACAAGAAAGGAATTGCTCAAAAGACATTTAAGAAGAATGTTATTAAAAAGCTTAAAAAGGGTAAAACCTACACTGTCAAAGTGACATACCTTAAGGATACAATAAAAACAACCGTTAAAGTAAAATAGTGCCCAATGCACTATTTTAATTATTTTTTTAAATTTTAATTAATTAAGGATTATAATAATCAACCTTAATCATCAATCAATATTATTTTTTTATTTTCATTAAAACGCTTTAAATCAAAAAATAGTAATTTAAGGAATTTAAAAAAATTAATCATCAACCACATTAATAACTTCATGATTCATTTTTCACAATCAAATCACTGGGCGGACAAATTACAGTTTATAATCCCATTATTTTTCAAATCGTTATATATTTATATATTCGTTTATAGATTTTTAAGCAGGAATTGAATGTTTTAATCAGAAAAATCGTCTTTTAGATTGTTTGTATAGAATAAAACAAGATTCTTGAAAAATATTTATCATGAAAAATTGGGAGAATGGGACCATGAAATACAAAAAAACCACGATTATATTGTTCTTGGCTATTTTTCTATTGAGCATAACCTGTGTTTGTGCCAGTGATGCGAATGACGCCGCAATAGCAAGTGAAAACAATATGCAAATTGAATCAACACAACAGAACAGTGAAATACTGGCGGATAATGTGGGGACATTTACACAATTGGACAGGGATATTGATGACTCACAGGACACCTTTGAAATGCAGCATGACTATGCTTTCAGCAATGAAAGCGACAATGGTCCGGTTGTTATTGAGAAAAGCAATTTCACGATAAACGGAAACAATCATATTCTGGATGGAAATAAGCAGTCCGGAATACTTAATATAACAGGAAATAACATTACAATTAACAATCTGGTTTTTGTCAATGGAAATGCCACCAAGGGTGGTGCAATATATTCCGCTGGAGGCATTACCTTGAACAATGTCACTTTCATAAATAATTATGCAGGTGGCCGGGGTGGAGCAATAGCGAATTACAATGGAACTGTCAACTGTAATAATGTCAGATTCATCAACAATTACGCTGAATCCGGTTCAGCAATATATATGGAAGATACTGATCTTAATCTTTACAAAACATTCGTGACTTCAGGCATTCAGAACATGAGAGGCCAGATTTATGCAAAAAGTTCATCATTTAATCTGGACAATGTGGATTTTGTAAACATATCTTCAATTTATGCGTGTGCATTATATCTTGAAAAGTGCAAAAACCTGACTGTTGTCAATTCAAGATTTGTCAATCTGACAGCCAACATTACAGCCGGAGCAATTGCAGTTAAATCTCGTGGCAATGTCTATATTAAAGGCTGTGAATTTATCAACACCAAATCTTTTAAGAATGCAGGTGCAGTCAATGTGGATTATATAATAGATTCCAAGGTCACCATTCTGGATACGGTGTTTGTCAATTCATCTTCCATGATGGGTGGGGCATATATTCAGCTGGGAGGTAGTCTTTTCATGAACAATACAAATTTCACCAGCAATAGTGCAGTCCATAACGGTGGAGCGGTGTATTTGGCATTTTTGGAAAATGCTGAGATTAACAATTGTGTTTTTGATTCAAATGCTGTCGAAGACTTTGAGGATTATCCAGGTCTGGGAGGCGCAATATTTTCCGATTACAACAATATTTTGATAAACAACTCCAGTTTCCTCAATAACTCTGCAAGTGCAGGTAATGCAATACTGGCCGTTGATACATATTATGCCATTGCCAATTCCATCTTTGCAAACAATACGAATGCCCTTTTCACTTATTATGATGTTGGAAATTGTATTTGGAAAAATAATACATTTGACAATGAAATCGTCATCACCAATCAGACTCTAGATTATCCGGCATATGTTGATTCCCCGGCACTGAAATTTGAACCGGTCAACAACACCATAACTGTCGTGGGTCTTCCGGAAAGATTCGATTTGCGTGATTGGGGATGGCTTACGCCAGTAAAGGATCAGGGTAGAATGGGGGCCTGCTGGACATTTGGATTAACCAGTGCTGTTGAATCAGCAATTTTGAAGACATATGGGGTGGAGCTTGATTTGTCTGAAGGAAATCTCCATCATAACATGTTAAAGTACTTCAATTACGGTTGCACCTACTTAGATGAAGGCGGTTCTGGTGCGGTTGCTGCATCATATATGGTGGGATGGTATGGTCCTGCTTTTGAAGAAACTGACATATATGATGAGGTTGGAAAACTTTCACCATATATAACAACAGGTTCTGATGTCATTCATGTTCAGGACGTAATATTTGTTTCAAATGATAAAGCCTTAAACGGTACAGAAATCAAAACAGCAATCATGAAATATGGAGCATTAAGCGTAGGATACTGGGCAACTCATGATGATAAAGAGGGCTATTTGAATTTAAATACATCTGCACAATATACATTTGATGCACTTAAAGCGAATCATGAGGTTTCTGTCATTGGATGGGATGACAATTATTCCAAGGACAATTTCCTTAAAACTCCGCCGGGTGACGGGGCATGGATTATTAAAAACAGTTGGGGAACTTCAGTGGGAGACAACGGTTTCTATTACATTTCATATTATGACAAAACATTTCTTGCAGACCCAAATAGTATTAACCTGGGTGTTGGAATAATACTTGAAAATACAGTGCCGTACAATAAGAATTACGGGTATGATACTGTATGGGCTGGTACTTTCTTAATGCCTGATAAAACGGATAATCTGACCTATTTTAATCGCTATGAAGCTGAGGATGATGATCTGATTGCAGCTGTCGGAACATACTTCAATCAAAGCGGCATCAATTACACCGTGAAAATCTATGTAAACGGCAATCTGATGTTAACGCAGGATGGTGTATCTCCGTTCGGAGGTTTTCACACCATCAAGTTAAATGAATATGTTCCAGTTAAAAAGGGGGATGAATTTATTGCAGAAATAACCTCAAATATGATACCAGTTTCTGTTTCAAATGAGATTAGAGTTCATTTAAGTGAAAATAAATCATTTTACATTGAAAATGGTGTCGTAAGTGATTTATATCCAAATTATGTATCCTGCCTGAAGGTTTATACTGTAGAAGATGACTCCAAAGTCACTTCCAACACAGATATTTCAGTTGTTTACGGAAGTGAATCATATTTCAGTGTTAAAGTTGTAACTTCCAATAATCATTCTGTTGTGGGTGCATCTGTTGAGTTTACAATAAACGGGAAGGCAATTAATGCAACAACTGACAATGAGGGTATTGCCAAACTGGAAATAAATGAAGTTCCAGGCAATTATGTGGTTGCAACTTCCTATAATAATCAGTATTATCTAAACAATGTAAGTGTAATGTTGGATTTGCAGAACTGTAAAGTTGTTTCTAAAAATATTGCAGTGGATTATGCCGGAGAATCTTACTTCACCGCAAAACTGGTTTCCAGTGATGGTAAAGTTGCTGTTGGCGGGCAATCAGTAATATTTGTAATTAACGGTAAAACACTAACCGTTAAGACAGACAAAAATGGAATGGCTAAAATCAAAATTACAGAAGTTCCCAATAAATACACCATAATCACAATATATGATGGTAAAACATATAAGAACACTGTAACCGTAAAACAGGTGCTTAAAGTTAGCAAAGTCACCGTCAAAAAGACTGCCAGGAAATTTACCCTGAAAGCAACCCTTAAAATCAACGGTAAACTCGTTAAAGGTAAGGTGATAATATTCAAGTTCAACGGCAAGACATATAAAGTCAAAACCAACTCCCGGGGAATTGCACAAAAGACACTTAAGAGGAATGTTATCAAAAAGCTCAAAAAAGGAAAAACATACACAGTTAAAGTGACTTACCTTAAGGATACTGTAAAATCTAGTGTAAAAGTCAAATAGTGTTTAAAAATTAATTATAAGTGAATTTATTCACTTATTTCTTTTTTTATCTTGTTTTCATGGTTATTTAATAATTAATGTTAGTGGTGTTTAAATCAAAAGAAATTTCCTATTTTCAATTTAATGAAAAATAAAATTAACATTAACGATCCAGTTTTCACAAATCAATTTGGTTTTCCACTGCGATATATGAAAGGGTTTCGGAAATTAGGTTTTGAATAGCTAATGGCCGATGTTAATGTGAAGAATAATCAGGGAAATATTTGAAACTCTTTCCATACTTTCTAACACAATCAAAACGATAGACAGATAAAATATCAGTTCATATGCTATTTTTTCACACAACCATTATTGTTGTGGACTCCAGGTGGTCATTTTTGGACTCTTGATTGACGCCATTTTAATCAATTTGATGATTAATTATTTTTATAGTTGGTTTAAAATTTTTAATTATATTTTTCATTATTTTGATTATTTTATAGTTTGACTTATTTTTTCAAAAAATGGACTCCAAATGGACTCTTACTTAAAATCAATAAAATTACAAATATCTTATTAAAAATAGTTTTTTTCAAAATATTTAATGTTTGGATTTTATATATGATATTTTCATTGACATGAGGTTGATAATTCAATATCTGCTTTTTTTAAATTAGATTTTATAAATGTCTGAAATATATCTTACTATTCAATTAAATCAGCAGGTTTATAAATATCAGTTTATTGATTTTTTAACCAACATATTCAGACAACATGATTGTTAAAAATACCTTACGCATCTTTGGTAAGATAACATTCACTAGAATCCTAGAATTTAGAAAATGAGTTCTTAAAATGGAATTAATATTAAAAGTGAAAAAATGAGATGCATTACAGCAACAAATGTTTACGACAGCATTAATTCAACTGCTGAAATGCATATTATGGGGTTAATCCCCCATGATACTTACCAAAAAAAATGTTCAAAACAATATTAACAATCACAGAAGCCTCATTATGTCTGGTGATCATATTCCCCGAATACAAAAATCGTGACAAGCTCAACACATTCATTGGAATCCGCCTGACAGTCTTTTCAATATTCTATGCAATTCACCACATAATCGTGACCCATCACTAAAAAAAACGAATGCCGCATTAACATTCGATGGCCTGCCAAGTCATTTCAAAGTTTTTCTCAAACATTGAATCAAGGTCATCATCCGGGAAAATCAGCCAATAATATTGAATTCCCATATACAGGATATGCAATGAGTCTACAATGTTTTCAGTTGAGATGTCCTGTCTGATTTCATTTTTCCTTTTGCCGTCTTCGACAATGTTGGTCAAGAACATTTTAATGTCCTTCTCCACTTGTGAGATTAACCGGTTGATTCCCTCATAGGCATATCCCTTTGGGGTTAAAAGAAGTATTACGCTGTTGTAGTTGATTTTTTCGTTGATGCTTTCAATTTCAACGCCCTTTATGTAGTGGTCTAAAATATAAGCCAATGCATCATGGATCCGGTCCCTTGATGAGCCCTCAAGGGTGAGTTTGTCAAAATCGATTTTGATATAATCCACCATATACTTTTGCAAAATTTCTTGAAAAATGTCGTTTTTATCTGAAAAATGATAATATATGCCGCCGGTTGCAAGTCCTGTAGCGTTTCGAATGTCACTGATTGAAATATCAATTGTGCCTTTCTCCAATATTAGTTTTAGCGTTTTTTCAAGAATCAAATCTTTAGTGTCCATCTAACCCCTTTTTTTATAGTTAATTAGTTTGCCTGAATCTTATCTTTTCCCATTCCAGATTAAAATTATCTTCAAACTCTGAAAGCATATCATCAATTAAGTATATTTCCCATTTGTATTGAATTCCCATGTACATGATGATTAATGAATCTGCAATATCCTCGGCTGTGAAGTCCTGTCGGATTTCGCGGTTTTTTTGACCCTCCCTGATAATTCCGGTTAAGAATTCCCTTACTTCTTTTATGAGATCTTGGGTCAACTCATCATAATGTTCATAGGTGGATCCGTTTGCGGTCAAAACCAGCAATATGTCACGGTAGTCCATTTCATCATCAATCGATTCTATTTCGATTCCTGTTTCCTTTTGCTTGAAAATTTCGGCAATGGAATCATGGATTTTCTCTTTTGCATTTCCATTTATCTGGCGGAGCCTGTCGAAATCGAATTTGTAAAAGTTTATATAGTATCTTTCAGTGATCTCATCATATATCTCTTCTTTATTTGAAAAATGGTGGTATATTCCACCGATAGCAATTCCCGATGCATTGCTTATTTGCCTAATTGAGATAATTGAATTATGATTTTCAATCATTAATTTTAAAGTCGATTCTAAAATTAATTGTTTTGTATTCATACACATAATAATTTATTTTTTTTACTTATTAAATGATGTAGAGAATGAACGTTCATTAGGGCAAAGTTGATATGACAGATGAACATTACATCATACTGGAAAATACCTGATTAATTTGATAGTTTTACCTAATTAAAACAATGAAAACAATATAAAACAACAAAAAAAGAAAATAGTGACAAAAATGGCTTTTGGATAATTTGGCCTGAAATTGCGGGAATGCCAAAAACCTCATGTTGGAACGAATAAATTAGTTTGCAGATTTTACATGTTAAAATAATTAATTTTTTTCATGATTTTTTATGAATGATTCATTCAAAAAAATATTCTTCTAAATATTTAATTTTCTTTCTATTTTTTTATATTTTTTTATATTTTTTTAATCATAAGTTGGACTTTTTATATAAATATACTGCAAACAATGAATGAATTGGAAAAATATTTTAGATTGACAGCGGCCAGCGATAGCAATTGATATATATTAAGTTAAAATAAAGATTATAGTGTAATAAAGGATATGTACTGTTTAAAAAGCATTTAAATAACAGAACGTTCGTTCTGTCCATATACTTTATTTAAATACGAGGTATTTTGAAAATGAAGAAAAAAACGATAGGAATATTGCTGATGATATCCCTTGTAATGATCATGAGCGTCAGTGCAATTTCAGCCGCTGATGCAAATGACACATTGCAGGAGCAAGTCAGCGATACCGATATTGAAATGACATCAATTGCTTATGAGCAAGAAGACAATTCCACTCCAGTTTATCAGAGTGAAAGTGTCAATGACGTTGAAGAAATTAGTGCAAGTGATACTCAATATGAAGTATCGAAACAGAAAGAGGTGAAAGCAGCTTCTAATGCAAAAGGAGAAGTGCTTTCTGCTTCAAACGATGATGTGCTTAAAGCCGACACAGACTGTTTTTACTGGGTAGAAGGAGATAAATGGTACGAAGATTTGATGACTGCCATGAATGCTATTGCAAGTAGTGACAGTACAGTAGGAACAATAAAAGTTTCGGCAGGTACATACACCGAGGATGATGATCCAACCAGCGATGGAGACATCGAAATTGATTTTGACAAGAAAGCAACAATAACTATACAACCTTTTGAAGGTGATCAGGTTATTTTTAGTGGTGAGAAAATAAATACCTACCTCTATATTGTTGGTTCTAATGCCAAATTAACTTTCAATCACATATCTTTCACAAAGGGAAAAGCATCATATGATGGTGGTGCTTTTGAAGTTAAAGGACAATTGACATTGAACTATTGTATACTGACTGATAATTATGCAGACCGTTATGGTGGAGCCGTAAGTGTGTTCGAGGGAGGTACATTTATAGCCAACAATTGTCAATTCACAAATAATAAGGCAAAATCCACTGGTGGAGCTATCTCATGTGAGAAAACAGGTAGTGTTGAACTTAATAATTGTTATTTTGAAGGTAATAAAGTAGGTGACGATGAAAACGATTTTGGATATGAACACGGTAGCGACAACCCTGGAAGTTGGGAGTTTAATGATTGTAGATTTAAAGGACATGGTTCCCTTGATATTGATGTAGAGGGTGTAACCAAATCAGTGACAATATCTCCTGCGGTTGAGGATGATGTAAACTATGCTGTTTTATATTTAAATGGTGAAGAGAATAAAAGGTTACTTTGCGATAATCTCAATCCTGCAACTTTCAAGGACTTGGATGCTGGAACTTATACAGTTTACATGATGAAAGAATGGGAAAAAAGATACTCATATCCTGGAAATACTTTTACAATTGTAGAACCTAATTTTGTTTTGACTATAGGTGAAAATATTACAGTATTTGAAACTTTAAAAGATGCAGTAAACGCTATTCCATTTGGCGGAACTGGTGAAATTGCTGTTGAAGAAGGAACTTGGACTGGAAGTAATAATTTTAATGTGGATATTGTAAATAAAATAGTTACAATCAGCCCTAAATTAGATATTACAGGATTGGCTGAAGATGTCATCTTTTCATCAGATTCTCAAAATTATTTGTTCTCTGTTGGTTCTAATGGAGAACTTCACATGGAAGATATAACTGTAATCGGCAAATTTATATATGCTGCATTAAAATTCAATACTACTGCAGAATGTACCATTACAGATTGTATATTTAACAACACTGTCAATTCCGAAAATGAACCAGGAACTCCGATTAACGCGGAAAATTCAAACTTAGGACTTTATGAATGTATTTTTGAATCAAATGGTCAATCACTTTTCAAAAACACTATTGCAAATATATATGATTGTACTTTCGATTCCAATTCAGGCAGTCAAGGTGGAGCAATCAATGCAGATTCCTCTTCTTATTTAAATATTACCGACTCAGAATTTACCACTAATGTGGCTACTGGTGAAGGTGGAGCAATATATGCCAGCAACCTTGAAGTCCATGACACCTTATTTATGGGAAATATTGCTGAAATTGGAGGGGCAATTTATATAACCAACCTCACAGACAGACTCATAAATATTACAAGCTGTGTTTTCGATACAAATGTTGCAACCACTTACAGGAACATATACTCTGAATCACTCACAAGGAAAATTAATTTAGAGTATAATGAATATGATTTGAACTTAACAATAAATGTAAAAGACAGCGTCTATGGTGTTGAGTATATTTTTGATGGTATTTTTGATTGGGGATCCAATTTGAATAACAATTATACCCTTTTATCAGGACTTTTAGATGATGATATTATTGGGGATGTAGTTACAATTGAAGATAATAAATTCAATATGAGTATGGGATTACTTTCCGGAGGAACACATGAAATCGAAATGTCCGGAAGTGATAAACAACAGGACAGTGCTGATCATTTCTATCTCCATAACTATTACTCCGATATAAATGGAAATGAATTCTATTTGGATAATTACCCATATGCAAAAATATTTATTGAAAGAGCTAAAATAATAATGAAACTTGAAGTAAAAGATGTATTAATACCTGAAATACCTGTTTTAAATGTTTATGCAAATTGGGATAAAACTTTCACAATTTTCATTGGAAACACACAATATCAGGTTGAAGTTGTAAATGGTAAAGGTAGCGTACAATTGACTGGCCTTGATTTAGGTAATTATACAGTCCTTGGTATGAGCGGTAGTGATGAGAACTTTACTCTTGCATTGAATTTCACAACATTTTCAGTAAGCAAAACCTACAGCAACTTCGTTGTAGTGAGCACAAATGCTGAATATGATACTTTAAAAGAGGCTATCGAAAATTCCAATGATGGAGATACAATTTTCATTAAAACAGGAACTTATAGTGAAACAGGCATTGTAATATCCAATAAGACTTTAGACCTCATTGGATTGGAAGGTGCAGTCTTTGATGCTCAAGGTCATGACGGCAATTTCATTATAGTTCAGGAAACCGCCGAAGTCACCATATACGGAATAACATTCAAAGGAATACGCAACAGAAACACCAATTATGGAGCCATAGTCAATCACGGATATCTTACAGTAAATTCATGTAACTTTACAGACAATAAAATTACAAAGACCACATTTGCTGAAAATGGTGGAGCAGCCATATTCAGTGACGGAGAATTATTAGAGATTGACAACTGTAATTTCATAAACAATGTCGCACCGCTAAAAGCAAGCACTGCAGCAGTCACATCACTGGGTTATGAGGACGTTTCAATCACCTCTTCCAGATTCATTAACAACACTGCACGTGAAGGAGGAGCATTGCACTTCAAAAACCTGATTCAGTTTGAATCTGCAGTCGCATCATGTGACTTTGAACAGAACACTGCGGTTAAAGGATCAGCAATATATGTCGGCAACAATTCCAGATATGTGAGTGTCACAGTATCCGTTTTCAGCAAAAACGACATCAAGAACAATAAGGGAGAAAATGCCGAGCTTGAAGGTGGAGTAATATATGTTAATGCCAACGATGCTGAAGCAACATTGGACATTAGCTTATCCAATTTCGAAAGCAACTCCAACAAGGATGTTGATGGCGGAGTCATATGCCTCGATGGAACTTCAAATGCAAACATTGACACATGCATGTTCAAAGACAATAAAGGAAAAGTCGGTTCAGTGATTTTAGTCAAAAACCCTAATAATGAAAAGCTCAGACTATTCATAGAAAGCAGCGTCTTTGCAAATAACAGTGCAACAAGAGGAGCTATTGCAACATCTCCTAAAGTTACAGCATTCCTTGACGAATGCGTATTTGCAGACAACACTGGAGAATACAGAAACATTTACAGCAATGGATTTACCGTAGCTCACGATTCCACTTTTGATGTTAAGAATGCCGAATTAAATGCAAGGAATGTTAAATATGGTGAAAGCTCAGTAATCAGCGGTAAAGCAGACACAGGTACCAATCTCTATGCTGCAGCCAATTTAACAGTTGCCGGTGAAAACATCATTGTGGAAATCAAGGACAATGCATTCACCTATAATACAGACATATTGAATTCTGGCAAACATCATGCTGTTTTAAACGGCATTGTGGATTACAACAACAATACCTACGTTATGGACAGCATTACTAAAATTTTCAGAGTCAACAAGGCTACCATTGATTTGAATGTTTCCGTTGACAACATCACCTATGGTGAAACCGTAAAGGTCACTGAAACATTACCTGCAAATGTTAATGGCACTATTGGCTACTATTTGAATGGAGTTTATTATACAAAAGAAGAACTCGAATCATTGAAATTAGATGCCGGCAAATACACTCTCGTAGCTTACTACACTCATGAAGATTACGAGCCTGCATATTCACTAGTTGACTTTGAAGTGAATAAGGCCAATGCAATCATATCTGTAGCGGATGTGGAAGTGGAAGCTGGTGAAAGCATAATTGTAAACATTGAAGCCAATGCTCCGTCAATATACACAATAGAAATTGGAGACTACAAGCTCGTCACATTAATCAACGGCAGCAAGTCCATTGAAGTTGATAAAACATTCGCACCTGGAACCTACACAATCAAGGTCACTTCAAAGGAACGCGTAAACTACATATCAAGTTCCACCGAAGCGGTCTTGAAAGTTAATGAACCTGAGCAAACATTAGTGACTTCCCTATCCACTAGCCAATCTCCAATTGATGAGATTGTCTTAAATACATTAGGCGCCAATAATTTCAAATTGAATTCACAGGACGACCTTCTCATTGCCGCTAATGATGAAATGCTTAGTGATGATGAATCCATTTTCGATGACTATGAAGAAACCGGTAACTTCATCTACCAAGAGGATGAAGATGATGATCCTCAATATTTCGACACCCTGGAAGAGGCAATAGACGAAGCTTCATTAATGGGCGGTATCATTACAGTTAGAGGCGGAACCTACAATGGATGGGGATTCTGCGGAATTGACATTGAAGGTGAATTGGAAATAACAATCAGAGCTTATCCAGGCGAAGAGGTTATCTTTGACTGTGAAGGCGAGAATTACTTCTTGCATTTAACATATGATACTGAAGTAGAAGTAATTGAGACAGTTCCTCCTATTCCAATTGTATATACTACAGAAGGCCCTACCATTACACTTGAAAACATTACAGTAATCAATGGATACAACAGTGAAGGTGGAGCTATTGAACTGGTTGCAGGTACTTTGACCATGACCGGCTGTAATTTCTACAACAACTTTGCTGAGGATTATGGTGGAGCCATATGTATCGGTTCAATGAATTCCGACCAAGATGCAACTCTCATTGCACTAAACTGTACATTTATAGGTAATATTGCAGGCGAAGAAGGTGGAGCAATCTATATTGAGGCTGATCTCGAACAATACTCATCAGCAACATTCGGCTTCTGTACCTTTTTAGACAACTTCCAGGGTGAAGAGGGAAGCCGTACAAGGAATTACTTTGCAGGTACTGAAATTGAGGAAATAAAGGCCCAATATTGTCTTTTCGATGGTACCGGTGAAATATACAGTCTCGACATAGATAAAATCGAGCAAATAGTCACTGTCAACGGTACATCCAAAGATTCTTTTGATTCAGTGGTTTTATTGTACAATAATACATTGCCATTATACACAGTATACAATAACGGGTCTCAAAATTTCTACATCACTTTCGAGGACGTGATTGGAGGAAACTATACTCTAGGTGTTATGAACGACCATGACTTCAATACCTATATCTTCGGAGAGCCATTTGAAGTAAAAGTGGCGAATTTCTTCACATCCCCGGATGATGTATTTGAAAACCTAACCGATGCCATTGAGGCCGTTGAGGAAAATGGCATTATCTATGCTAATTTCAATTACCATATTGAGGAGAACATGGAAATTGAAATCACCAAATCATTCACAATTAAGAATTACAAAGAGCGTATGGTTATTTTCGATGGTAACGCTACACAATGGTTCTTTACAGTGGCTGAAGGATGCAATGTTGTATTTGAAGGCATAAACTTTACTGATGGAGGCATGAAAGATCATGCATCATTTGAGAATAAGGGTACTTTAACATTTAAAAACTGTATATTCACTGATTTTGAAACCGAAGCAATCATATACAATGCTGGTTTCTTAAACATATCAGGCTGTGAATTTTCCGACAATGTAATCAACAATGCAATTGTTTTAAATGAAGGAGAATTATCCGTTGATTCAACCGTATTTGCAGGAAATATCATTAATGCTAATTCCGTTATATTCAACAATGGAAATGCAGACGTTATCTCCACTAATTTCACAGAAAACATTAATTATGGAAATGGTGGTGCAATATACAGCTCTGGCTCATTAAATATTAAAGACAGTGTTTTCCGTGAAAATGAAGGTATTAATGGTGGAGCAGTTTACAGTACAGGAATATTACAAGTTATCAACTCCACTTTTGAAGACAATACTGCAAACGGATATGGTGGAGCAATTTACAGTGAAAATGAATTAGAAGTCTTTAATTCAACATTCACAGGAGACTATGCAGAAAATGACGGTGGTACTATTTACAATAATAATATTGCTATCGTTAATAATTCAACATTCGTTGCCAATACCGCAAACGGCAAAGGTGGAGCTATATATAACAACAAAACTTTAAAACTTACAGAATCTGTATTTGGAATTAACTATGCCGACGAGTTTGCAAACATATACAATGCTGGAGATATTCAATTCAGTGAAAACATATTTGATTTCTATGATGTGATATTGCACATACCTGATGGCGAATACGGCGTCCCTGTAGTAATTACTGGTACACTTGACCCTCAATTCAACATGGACGTTCAGCTAATCCTGCCAGGATTCGTCAACAATACTGATGCAACAGTCGACATTGTAGAAGGCATATTTGAACACAATGTAGGTGTCATGCCAAAAGGCATTTATGACGTCATATTAAATGAAATCATTTATGACAGCAACGGCAACGTTTATTATGGTGAAGCAGTAATTGACAGGCTCATCGTCCATAAGGCAAATGTATACATCAATCTCACTGTTGAAGACATTGTCCTTAGGGATGCATTAGTGGCTGCACCTGTTTTAAAAGTCAATGCAACCAAAGACGGAATCATCAATCTTCTATTCAATAACAAGTTTTTAACTGTCAACATTACCGATAGTTATGGTGAAATAACCTTGGAAAGTGTTGGAGAAGGAAACTACACTGTATTTGCAGTCCGTGAAGGTGATGAAAACTATAATGATGCAGTGAACACAACCACATTCAAAGTCACTGATTATGAGGGTAATTTCGTTGTCAACAGTACTGGTCATAAATTCGACACATTACGTGAAGCTATCGCTGATGCTTCAGATGATGACATCATTTATGTAAAAGAAGGGAACTATACTGGTGCTGACAATCTTGGAGTGACAGTTTCAGGTAAGAAATTAACCATTACTTCACTTGGAGTTGTTGTATTTGACGGAAACTCAACAGGTTTAGAATTTTTGTATATCAATAAAACTTCCGATGTTACCCTAGAAGACATCATACTCACAGGATTTAACAGTGAATATGCAATCATTGATAATGAAGGTAATCTGACTGTCAATGAATGTGTCTTTGTCAATAACACTAATTGCGACTCACTTATTGGCAGTTATGGAAATTTAACCATTTCTGAATCTGAATTCCATGACAATATCCAAGCAGGATACTTCATTTATACCATTTCAGGATCTGTCATTATTAACGAGTCAACATTTGAAAACAACATTGTCACAAATGTCGGCAACCTCATTTCAATAAACTTCGCGAAATCAGCAAAAGTCATATCAAATGACTTTGTTGACAACAAGGTATCCGGACATATCATTTATCTTAGCGGTTGCCGTGACGTTCTCATTGAATCCGTGTTTGCCAATAACACTCAAGGAAATAATGCCATTTGTGCAGAGATGCGTTCCAATCTGCTTATTGAAAATTCCGTATTTACCGGCAATGAATTGAGGAACATTATTTGCTCAAGAGAAAACAGCAATCAAACAATCAAAGACTGTACATTCACAGACAACACTGCTAACCATGTTGTTTACAGTGAGGATGAAAAAATATCAGTTATCGGATCCACATTTTCTGCAAACACAGTTTCAGGCAATGGCACATTATACACTACATCAAATGACGTGACCATCGATGACTGTGCGTTTACAGGCAATAAGGCAGACAATTACAGAAACATCTATAGTGTAAATCAGAACCCAAAAATTACCAACACTACATTCGATGCCATGAACGTTGATTTCACTGTTTATGACATTGACTACGGTGAAAACGAAACAATTGAGGGTACAATTGACGTTGGTACAAACATTGATTTCACCATTAGGTTGAACATCGACTCCAAAACCTATGATGCACTTGTAAGTGACAATAAGTTCACCTACACTTTAAACCGCCCTAGCGGTGGGGACTATACCGTGACAGTGAATGCACAAGACAGCAATTCAAACACATACATTTTCAATAAGGTAACCAAAACATTCACCGTCAACCGCGTAGACCCAAAAATAAAAGTAACAATACCGGACATTGTTCAAGGCGAGAACTTAAACGTCACAATATTCGGTAATAGAACCAACCATGTTGTTTATACATTGAACGGCAAATCCTACACCAAGGACGAATTGGAAAACCTCACATTGACCCATGGCGATTACTTAATCATGGCAACCTTTGATGGGGATAGGAACTACCTTCCAGCCACTGAAATGCTTCATGTGAAAGTGAACAAGTTCCCAGTGAACATTATAGTGAATGATGTTGTAATCAACTATGGAGATAAGATTAACATAGATGTGAGCACTGATGTTGGAGATTACTACACAGCAATCATAGGCAATGAAACACTCACATATTATATCAGGGACAAGGTAACATTCGCATTCCCTGCTTTAGACTTGAAACCTGGCAGTTATGAAATCCTCATTCATGTATTCGAAAGTAAGGAATACGCTGAGACAACTGCGAATGCAACATTGACAGTCAATAAAGCGGACGGATTTTTCAGAATAATAAATGAGTTGATTGTAGAGGGTGAAAACGCAACAGTCAGCGTGAAAGTCCCAATCCATGCAGACGGAAACATCACCTATAAGGTATACTCTGGAGATGCGGAAGTCATCTACAATATCACACAATCCTGTCTTGAGGACCTTGTTGTTCCTAACCTGAGCGCTGGAAGATACATTGTCACAGGTACCTACAGCGGAGACTCCTACTACACCGCAGATTCCACAGTCAATTCCAGCATAATATTCGTCAATTCACCAAATGTTGACTTAACCCTTGAAGTATCAGATATAATCTACGGCGAAGAGGCAACAGTCACCATCAATTGTAATGTTGACGGCGATTATCTTGTTTGGGTAGGCGATGAAAACTTCACAGTCACCGTAATTGACGGTACCGGAAACGTATCCGTTCCTAACTTGGATGCTGGAACATACTATGCTAACGCAACTCTCATTCACGATTACTACATTGCATACAGTGAAACCGCATTCGAAGTGGCTCCTAAACCTGTTTGGGTCATAATCAGCGTTGAAGATATTGTAGAGGGCGAGGATGCGATTGTAAACGTTATTGGTGAAGTTGATGGAAAATACATTATAAAGATAAACAATCAAAACTACACTGTAAACGTTGTTGACGGTGTAGGAAACGTTACAGTTTCCGGCTTAAGCCCAGCTGAAAACATCACAGCTTCAGTATCCATAGATGAAAACAACTACATTGGATCATACAATACAACATTCGATGTGGCTTCCAAAGAGGTTACTGCAATCGTGACTGTAGGAAATATCGTTTATGGCGACACCGCTGTCGTGATCGTTCAGGCAAATGTATCCGGAGAGTACATAGTGACACTCAGGGATGTTAACTACACAGTATCCGTTAACGGAGGAAATGGAGTATTATTCGTTTCCAATTTAACTGTTGGATATCAAATCCCAGTAACCGTTAAACGTGATGACAGGTACACTGCATTCAATGAAACCGCATTCAACGTCAATCCTAAAATGGTCAATGTTGAACTGGCTGTTGAGAACATTACATGGACTGAAAGTGCAATTATCAACATTACTGCAGAACTTGATGGAATGTACACTTTAACCGTGAACGGAGATGAATATCTTATTGAAGTGATTGGCGGTAAAGCAAGTAAGGTTATTGCCGGTCTAGTTGTTGGAGATTATGATGCAGAAATCGTCATTGATGACGGCAATTATTCAGCATTTGATCAAGCAGAATTTAATGTGGCTCCAAAAGCTGTTAATGTAAGCGTATCCGTTGAAAACATAACTTACTCAGAAGAAGCCGTAGTTGTTGTTAAAGCGGATGTTGATGGTGAATATCTGGTTTATGTTGATGACACCCCATATACTGTAATTGTCACTGATGGTGTTGCAAACGTTACTGTCGATAATCTGGTAGCAGGCAATCACGTTGCTAATGCCACTGTCGTTGACAGCAACTACTCAGGGTCAGATTCCGCAACTTTCACTGTTGCAATAAAACCAGTTGATGTTTCAGTGTCTGTTAAAAACATAACCTACGAAGAAAAAGCCATAATTATTGTCAAAGCGGATGTCGACGGAGAATACCACGTTTACGTCGATGAAACACCTTACACCGCAATTGTACAAAATGGCATTGGAAACGTTACCGTGGACGGCCTGACTGTAGGCACACACACTGCCAACGTCACAGTTACAAACGGCAACTACTCCGGAACAGACTCCACAACATTCAACGTAGCAATCAAACAAACAAATGCC
>NZ_CACYJE010000016.1 GCF_902774605.1 uncultured Methanobrevibacter sp. | reverse complement strand
GCAATTTCGATTGATCAAAAATCTACTTCACGCAACCCGCGTTCGACCGTGGCAACGGTGACGGAGATTTATGATTATTTGCGTTTGCTCTTTGCGCGAATTGGCGTGCCGCACTGCCCGATTTGCCACAAAGAAGTGGCACACCGTACGGTGCAGGACATCATCGACCAGGTGCTTGCTCTGCCAGTTGCCTCAAAATTAATGATTATGGCGCCGATTGTATCGCAGAAAAAAGGTTCTTTTTCGCATATTGGCGACCAATATTTAGCTAAAGGTTTTGCGCGTGCTCGTGTAGATGGAATTATTTATGCGCTTGACGAGTGGCCGGAATTAGACAAAAACTTGCGCCATGACATTGAGATTATCGTGGATCGTTTCGTGATGGGGCCAGGTATGGAGAGTCGCATTTCGCAGTCTGTTGAGCAGGCTTTGGATCTCGGTAGTGGCTTGATGCAAGTCTTGAAAATTAATGACAATACGACGGCTCTGGGTCAAAATAATGTGCGCACGGATAACGCTGAGGTGATTTCATTTTCGCAGCGTTACGCTTGTCCGGACCACCCAGACGAATTGATTCCAGAGCTTGAGCCTCGCCTCTTCTCTTTCAATGCGCCGCAGGGCGCCTGTCCAACCTGTACTGGTCTTGGCACGCGCATGGAAATTGACCCAAGCCTGGTTTTGAATCCCAATTTAACGATTGCCGAGGGTGGCATCCGGCCATATAACCGCATCAATCAGGATTCTTGGTGGTTGAAACGATTGACTTCCGTGGGTGAGCGCCATGGTTTTTCGGTGCGCCAACCAATCCGCGAGTTGTCAGATGATGCAATTCAGAAGATTTTGTATGGTACGGGTGACGAAAAGTATCGTGTCAAGCTAAGTAACGGCTACACCTATGATGCCGTCTATGAAGGCGTGATTCCGAATCTTGAAAAGCGTTATAGAGAAACCGAATCGGATTTTATCCGTAAGGATATTGAACGATTTATGCGCGAGCGAGTTTGTCAGACTTGCCATGGCGCCCGCTTAAAGCCGGTAGTATTAGCGGTTACGGTGCATGATTTGAATATTATGGATATGTGCTCAATGGATGTTGAGCGGACGATTGAAGTATTGGATGGCGATTTAGGCTTGAATGAGAATGAAAAACTGATTGCTGAACCAATCTTGAAGGAAATTCGCAGTCGGGTTGGATTCATGCGCGATGTGGGTTTGAATTATCTTGAACTAAGTCGTTCGGCCGCTACTCTGTCTGGTGGCGAGGCGCAGCGCATTCGTTTGGCGACGCAAATTGGCTCTGGCCTACAAGGTGTGCTTTACGTACTGGATGAGCCATCGATTGGCTTACATCAGCGCGACAATGATCGCTTGATTGCTACTCTGCGCCACCTGCGCGACTTAAAGAATACCGTGATCGTAGTTGAGCATGATGAGGACACGATTCGTGCGGCAGACTATTTGGTGGATATTGGTCCTGGTGCTGGTGTAAATGGCGGTAAAGTGATTGCGGCTGGTACGCCTGACGAGGTGGCTAAAGTGAAAGATTCGATTACGGGCCAATATCTGAGTGGCGCCAAAAAGATTGAAGTGCCAAAGAAGCGTCGCAAAGTGACGGATAAAACAAAATATCTCGAAATTATCGGTGCACGCGAAAATAATTTGAAAAATATTGACGTAAAGATTCCGCTCGGCTTAATGACGGTGGTTTCTGGTGTGTCAGGTTCTGGTAAATCGACGCTCGTAAATGAAATTATGGCGAATGAGCTATTGGCTCGCTTGAATCGTGCACAGACTGTACCGGGTGCGCATGAGCGTATTGATGGTATCGAGAATTTGAATAAGATTATCGTGATTGATCAGTCGCCAATTGGTCGAACGCCGCGTTCGAACCCAGCAACTTATACGGGTATTTTCAACAATATTCGCGAATTGTTTGCGAATCAACCTGAAGCGCAGGTGCGTGGCTACAAAGCTGGCCGCTTCTCTTTCAATGTCAAGGGTGGTCGCTGTGAAAAGTGCCAAGGCGATGGCGTATTAAAGATTGAAATGCACTTCTTGGCTGACGTATACGTCCCATGTGAAGTCTGCGGAGGCAAAAGGTACAATGAAGAGACATTGGATATACGCTACAAGGGCAAGAATATCTATGAGGTCTTGGAAATGACAGTTGAAGAAGCGTTGGAATTCTTTGAAAACATTCCAAAAATCACCAAGAAACTCCAGACATTGTATGATGTCGGATTGGGCTACATGAAGATAGGTCAGCCTGCAACAACATTGTCAGGTGGTGAAGCTCAAAGAATCAAGCTGGCTAAGGAATTGTCAAGAACCAGTACTGGCAAGACATTATACATCCTTGATGAACCGACCACTGGTCTTCATTTTGAGGACATTAAAAGATTATTGGATGTTCTTGCAAGATTGACTGATGCCGGCAATTCTGTTGTTGTGATTGAGCATAACCTGGATGTTATCAAGACTGCCGACCATATTATTGACCTTGGGCCTGATGGAGGTGACGGCGGTGGTGAGGTTATCGCTACTGGAACTCCTGAAGAGATTGCTGAGGCTGGAACATACACTGGTCAGTTCCTTGAGAAGATGCTTGATGAAAATATTACTCCTTACGCTAAGGAATTAGTGGAAGATATTGGAAAGTAATATTTTTTCTTTCTTTTTTTTAATTATTATTCATTTATTTTAATTTTAACTAAACATTTTCTATCCATACTAATTTTTTTCAAGAATTATTTAAGTATATTTAAATAGGATGTTGAATAATCTATTATTACCAAAGAGTATACTCATTATGCTCTTTTTACCTAGGTGATTTAAATGAGAGAGTTATATGAAAAAATGATTGACGAGTCAATGGCAGCTCAAAAGGCTGACGTTAGCGTCATATCAGAAAACAGATACAATGACTTTAAAATAACTGATGCAAAACCATATGCCGATGCAGTGTCTGGTATGAAAGCATTGGACAACCAAGCAGAAACCGTAATCAACTTGCACAAGGAATCTGTTAAAAACCACTATGAAATATTGTCTTCAATAACAGACACATTGAAATGTGAAGATGACCCTTTCATTGAACATTTCCAGACACCTCCTGTTCTTGAAATTTTATGCGAAGAGGATGGTGAATTTGCCGATAGTGTGGATAAATTCATTCAAGCTATTGCAGACAATGAAGCTATTGTTGCAAAAGAATCAATCAGAAGATATGGTGGATTCTATGGTCCTACCTGTGTAGTGGACTTTGCATTGATGCCTGGCAGTACAAGTAATGTTGTAAATCAGATTTTGCAAAAAACAGACATTCCCGTAGCTCACAAACAAGCTATACTTTCTGCAAAATCATGGGGTATGAACACTTCTTATGGTATTGGTGACGCTTTTGCAAATGCTTTAGAAGCAGGTGCAACCGCTGCTGAAGCCACCGAAAAGGAAATTGCCACATTGCAAAACATCTATAAGAATCCTATTGAAGCTCAAGGGGAATTGATGGATGATGCTGACCATTCCTCCTTTGATGTAAGGGATTATATGAACAAGTATAAAAAAGCAATGACCTCAACTGTTAAAGCGGCAATGGATGATGGAGTGCACTATGGTAACATCGTAACTGTTCCTGCATACTGTGTGGGAGATATTGGACACCATATTGGCCAATCCACATACAACATGTGTAAGGATGATATGACATTGGCCATTGTTCAAGCAACTGCTGAAGTAATTGAAGCGACATTAAGGGGCAATCTGGATAACTACCAGTCTCCATTCAATGTATTGAATCTTGCAACAGGTTCATCTGCATGTGCAACTGAATTCATATTGGAATTGGATGGATTCAATGCACCAATGGTAGTGGACTTATTCTCCAAAAGATTCCACAACTTCGTACAACAGTATCCTACCAGAGGCGCAGCTGCGGAATTGCACAACTGCGACTTTATGGACATGATTTACAGGGGATTCAATTCAATAGGTGCTGCTAGAAAATACCGTGCAGGCACTGGAGGCGAAATTGTGCCTAAAATCAATGGATTTGATGTTGACTTAAGTCCGATTTTAGCTAATGAAACAGTAATGAATCCGCAAAGATACACTTATCCTGCATGTGCCATTACAGTAAGGTTCTCATCATTAATGAGATTGGCTGACTATCCATGTCTTTTAACTTCAGAACCAATTACTGCAACAATGATGACAAACCTCATTGCACTTAACAAGGATGCTCCAGGTTCACCTGTAAGAGGATGTAAAAACTGTGCTGCAGCATCACTTGTGGATAATAAACATGAATATTGTCAATGGAGAGAATCAGTATAGAAGTGATAGACTATGACTTGTAACATTAGAAAAAAATTCTTTGCAGAGTTGCTGGGAACATTTTTCCTAGTGTTTTTCGGTACAGGTTCAGCTGTCGTGACACTTTTAGTGTCTGATAGCATTGACCCATTAAATGTTGGAATAGGCATTCTTGGAGGTCTTGGAGACTGGATTGCCATTGCATTGGTGTTCGGTCTGACTGTAATGATATGTATCTATGTGTTCGGTAAGATATCTGGTGCACACTTGAATCCTGCTGTAACCATCGGGCTGCTTGTAACCAAGAACATCGCTTTGGTTGACAGCATCTACTATATAGTTGCACAAGTGATCGGCGCATGTTTAGGAAGTATTGCATTGTTCCTGTGCCTAGGCAATCCTTCAGTTGCAATCGGAGGATTGGGTGCAACAGCACCAGGACTCGGCGTGACCTACTGGCAGGCAATGTTTGCAGAATTCCTCGGAACATTCTTCCTAATGATGGTTGTAATGGGTGTGGCAGTTGACAAGAAAGCGGAACCAGGCTTTGCAGGAATATCAATCGGTATGACAGTGGCTGCAGTAATCGCAGTGCTCGGTGCGTTCACAGGTGCTTCAATCAACCCTGCACGTACATTCGGACCATACCTCATGGACATGGTGCTTGGCGGACAAAACCTCTGGGCATACTTCCCAATATACCTTGTCGGACCGATTCTCGGAGCAATCTGCGCAGCATTCGCATACGCATACCTTGCAAAAGACAGTGGAGTTTGCGAACTCCCACAACCTTTCAACGATGAATAATTCACTTTGAATTATTCACCTCTTTTTCTTTTTCAGTAACCTATTTATAAACCCAATATCTAATAGTATAATAATTACTTTTCAGGTGATAAATTGAATTTTAACATTAAGGAAGCTTTTTTAATTTTCATTAGAGGCATATTCATGGGTTCGGCAGATATTGTTCCCGGCGTCTCCGGTGGGACAATAGCATTGATAACAGGAATCTACGGTCATTTGGTCGAGGCAATTAGTAACATCAAGTTCGGATTCCTAAGGCCATTGGTGCATGGTGATTTAAGGGGATTCTGGAACCAGCTTTTGGAAGAAATAGACTTTAAATTCTTCATACCATTGATACTGGGTATAGGAGTTGCATTCCTGACCCTTGCAAAAGTGGTTACCTACTGCATGGATGTGCATACTGCACTCACATTCTCATTCTTTTTAGGGTTGATTATCGCTTCAGCAGTGATACTATTCAGAAAAATAAGTAAAATGAATTTCAAGCATGTAATTGCTGCAGTAATAGGTTTGATTTTAACATACATATTCGTTAGCCTGAACCCTGTTGCAGGTGAGCATTCATTGATTGTGCTTTTCTTCTCAGGGATGATAGCAATCTGTGCAATGATACTGCCGGGTATTTCAGGATCATTTCTCCTGTTGCTGCTTGGACAGTATGAATACATGCTGACTGCCCTTCATGAATTCCATTTCTCCGAAATAATCGTTTTCGTCATCGGGGCATTGATTGGAATATTGGGTTTTTCAAAAATACTCAATTTCCTGCTTAAAAACTATGAAGAGATAACAATGGCGTTTCTCATAGGCGTGATGCTTGGATCACTGAAAGTTCCGGCAGTGGAAATAGTTAAGTCCGTAAGCATGAATCTTTCTGGATTGATTCCTTGCATTGTCGTTGCAGTGATTGGTTTCATATTGATTATTGTTCTTGAAACCAGATTCGATTATATTGATTAAGCCGTGACAATCCGTCACGCTTCAACTACTTTTTTTTTAATATTTATTAACAATTAAAAACATATTTAAAAACAATGCTAGTTTTAAAAAAGATTAAAAAACAGTGGAGATTATATCCGATAGGTTCGCCTAAAAATGCGCTGAACCATAAAAGAGAACCTGAATTTGTCGGAAACATTAAATTCTCACATGATGGCGACTCATTATCAATTTCACGATTCGTAGCGGATTATAACTTCAAGGACAACTCCACCTTAAACGAGAAGCTGATGCCTCCAGGCGAGGTTATAAAGCTTTTGCGAAGCCAGGCCGTGTTTCTTGCAACACGTGACGAGAAGGTTGAAAAATTCTTGAAGTCACTGAACATTAAGGTCAGGCACACTCAAGTATGCGATTTCTGCGCATATGACGGAAACATCACCATAGTGAACTCCGAGTATTCCTACAAGCACAACAATCAGTTGATCTGCAAGGACTGTGCACATGATACAATTAAAAATGAAATCAAGCTCCAGGGTTTCGATAAGAAAATCTTCAGAAACCTGAAAAAGACCCTGGAGAAAACAGGCAGTCTGGAAAAGACATTGTCAGTGCTTGACCCTCATTTCGACCCATTGAAAAACAGGAAGCTGACACTGTTCGACAAGACACGCAAGCCCAAGCACATAATTCCTCCGGTCGACATGAAACGTCTAAAGATTCCTAAAAACTTCAAGAAGGTGTTATTGGACTCAGGAAACACCAAACTATTGCCTGTCCAGTACTTGGCCATTAAGGAAGGATTATTGAAGGGAGAGGATTTGCTGGTTGTAAGCGCAACCGGTTCAGGTAAGACATTGGTCGGTGAGCTTGCAGGGATTACAAAGGCATTGAAGGGAAAGAAATTCGTTTTCCTGACACCATTGGTGGCATTGGCCAATCAGAAATACCGTGATTTCAAAAGGAAATACTCAAAACTTGGCTTGAAAGTGGCAATTAAGGTTGGAAGAAACAGGGTCAAGGCAAAGGGCGAATTGAACTTGCCTGATTCCGATGTTTCCAAAGCCGATATTGTAGTCGCCACATATGAGGGGATAGATTACCTTTTAAGAAGCGGCAACCCTCAGGCATTATCCAATCTTGGAGTGGTTCTTATTGATGAGATCCACATGATTGATGATGAGGACCGTGGAACACGACTCAACGGTTTGATAAAACGAGTGAAGCACCTTTATCCTAAAACACAGATAATAGGATTGTCCGCTACGGTTAAAAATCCTGATTTCCTGGCTGAGGAGTTCAACATGAAACTGGTTGAGTACTCAGAGCGTCCCGTCCCGTTGGAGCGTCACCTGGTGTATGTCAGAAACGAATCATCCAAAAGGCATATCATGCAGAAGCTTGTTAAAAGGGAATTCAACACCAAGTCCAAGAAGGGTTATCGTGGTCAAACCATAATATTCACCAATTCAAGGCGCAAAACCCATCAGATTGCAAATTACCTCATGAACAAGCACATCAATGCCCAGGCATACCATGCGGGATTGTCATATTATAAGAAGGAGAAAATCGAGAAGGACTTTGACAGGGGCAAAATATCATGTGTAGTTACAACCGCAGCATTGGCTGCAGGCGTGGATTTCCCAGCTTCACAGGTGATATTCGATTCGCTGGTGATGGGTAACAAGTGGATCAATCCAAATGAATTCTCACAAATGCTCGGACGTGCAGGAAGGCCATCATATCATGACCGTGGAATAGTTTACCTTTTGCCTGAAGTGGGCAATGATTTCCAGGGCGATTCGGAGGAATCCATGGCACTGGACCTATTGGAGAGCAACAGCGATGATGTCTACATTGAATATGATGAGGAATCCGCATACGAGCAGATACTGGCAGACATTTCATCAACATCCATACAATCAACCAACGAGCTGAACAGCTTCTACAAGAATATTGATGTTCCGATAAGCATCAAGATTGCCGTTGATGAGATGGAGGACCTGGACTTAATCAGCCGCATGGCAAACAGGTTGGAGGTCACCAAATATGGTAGGGCAACATCAGTGTCATTTCTCTCCATTCCGGATGCGGAATTTATCAAGAACACTCTGAACGACCGCAATTACCTCAAGCATTATGTGGGACACTCCCCGATGTACAAGAAAAAGGAAAAGTACGATAAGCTCAAGGTACTGATTCTTGCAATGGCAATGGACTTGGAAATGTTTGAAAATGCTTATCTTTCAAGCGTCATCCACAATCAGATATCAAACGCCTTGAAAATCAAGTTCTCAACAAGACTATTTGCGGAATCAACCCTCGACATCATATCTTCAGGTGAGGCAATCGATAAGTTGGACAAGAAATTTCAGGATGCAGTGATACAACTGCAAACTGACTTCATGCAGTGCAGATGCCAGGAAAGGCCATTCTGCCAATGCCTGCAGAGAGGAATATCCGAGGTAATAGTTCATGAAAGACTCAAGGGAAAGGATCCTCAGGACATTTCAAACAAACTCTTTAGAAAATACCAGATACAGGTCTATCCGGGAGACATTTTCTCATGGCTGGACAATTTCGTTAAGAATCTGGATGCAATCAAAAGGATTGCTCAAGCTTACAATAAAAGAAATATAGTTAAAAAAACAAACTACTTAATTAAGAAAATTGAAAATGGGTGAACATCAATGTATGCAGAAGAAAAAATATTGGTCGGATGCAATGAGAACACCAACGTGTTTTTATTGCCTAAACTGGCAAACCGTCATGGTTTAATAGCCGGTGCAACTGGGACTGGTAAAACCGTAACATTAAAGGTCCTTGCGGAATCATTCTCTGATTTGGGAGTTCCAGTATTCTTGGCGGATATGAAAGGGGACATTTCAGGACTTGCTAAAATAGGTTCTGGAAATGATTTCATAACAACCAACAGGGAAAAATATGGGCTTGATGATAAGGGATTCCAATTTAAACAGTATCCTGTTGAATTTTGGGATTTATTCGGTCAAAAAGGACTTCCGGTAAGAGTAACATTATCCGAAATGGGTCCAGTATTGCTTTCAAAAATCCTAAACCTGTCAGAAGCGCAATCAGGTGTGCTGAATATAGTATTTAGAGTGGCTGATGAACATTCACTTCCAATAATTGACTTGAAGGATTTAAAATCAATGATAAATTATGTTGTTGAAAATAAGGCACAATTTGAAAGTGAATATGGGGCTATTGCTGAAAAGTCAGCCAATACCATATTAAGAAGCTTAATCACACTTGAAGATCAAGGAGGAAATGATTTCTTTGGAGAACCAGCACTCATACTTGATGACTTTATGCAAGTTGATGACAACGGATGCGGTGTAATTAATATATTAGATGCTCAAAAACTGTCATTATCTCCAGAAATTTATTCAACATTCTTATTATGGATGTTGTCCACATTATTTGAGACATTACCAGAAATAGGTGATATGGACAAACCTAAATTTGTATTCTTCTTTGATGAGGCACATTTATTGTTTGATGATATGTCACCGGAATTCGCTAAAAAAATCGAGCAGATTGTAAGGTTGATTCGTTCAAAGGGTGTTGGAGTGTATTTCATATCACAATCTCCAACAGACATTCCTGATGATGTATTGGCGCAATTAGGTAATCGTGTTCAACATGCACTTCATGCATACACTCCAAAAGACCAAAAGGCAGTTAAAGTTACTGCTGAATCATTCAGGGCAAATCCTGATTTTGACACTGCTGAAGTTATTTCCAATTTGGGAATAGGTCAGGCATTGGTTTCAGTTCTGGATGAAAAAGGTGTTCCAACAGTTGTAGAGCAAGTTGATATTGTTCCGCCTCAAAGCCACATTGGAGTTATTGAAGATGACTTGAGAGCTCAATTAATTGATATTTCAACATTAAAGTCAAAGTATGCTGAGGCATTGGATGCAGAGTCAGCTTATGAGCTTTTATTGAATAAGATTAATGAAAATCCGAACATGGATAGTGAAGTCGCACCTGAGGTAATCGAAGAGGTAAAAGCTCAAACTCAACAGGCTCCCGCTCCTGAAGCACCTGTCCAAGAGGAAGCTGAACAGCCTCAACAGCCTGGTGCGGTTGATGTCATTGGAGGAATTTTAGGAACTGTTCTTGCAGGTCAGCAACAGACTAAAGGCAAGAGAACCAAGAAGAGCGCTACTCAAAAGACCATTGAAAAGGCAGCTTCACAGGCAGCAAACACTGCAGCTCGTGAAATGACCAAGGGAATCATGAGAGGACTCTTCGGCCAGATGAAATAGGTGTTAAAATGGCTCATCCGCATAAAGATGCAATCGCCAAGATGCCCGCTTCTGCATTGATTGGTGTCATTGAGGAGTCCAAAATGACTTATGTAAGGGAAAACTTAAGCGTTTTCCTGCATGAAAGTCAAATTAAGCTCTTGAAACAAGTCAAAAAACACGAAAAGCCTCATCACAAAAGAATTAGGGTAAAACAATTCGAAAAGGCCAAAAAAGATGACCTGTTCAATCTTCATTTAGGTCTTTATCTGAAAAAGTATGAGAAACTGGCCAAATTGGAGTTAATTGAAATTGATAAGGAGCCTAACAACGGTCTTGAATACGATTGCACCTTGACTCCAAAGGGTGTTGAAATTCTTGATGAGATATCTGATTTTGAAAGTGAGTGGGAAAGTGTTGTTGGCATTGATGATGATGCGAGAGAGGTTTTAAGGGAATTGGCATTGAATTCCTTTGAGATTTCATACAGGCACAAGAAAAAGCAAGGATTCATATTTTGAAAAACTTGCAATCCATGGCTATTGAATCATAGGCATTTTTCACCTGTTCAATAGCTTCACTTCTATTTTTGAAATAATACAGGTGACTGTCACAGTCACAGTCTGAGCATCCGAAATTTTTCACTCCAAATGCTTCACTTTTAAGGTACTCAGATATATCACATTCTACCTTTTTGTCAATGTTGTAGATAATGTCCAGTATTTTAGAGTTATCGTCTTTTAAAAGATAGTCTACATGCCAATGTAGTTTTTTATCATTACTTAAATGTCTTTTAAGACGTGATTCCAATGAGTTCATGGCTGAACCTACATAAACGTAGTATCCCTTTTCAAATTGAATAAATCCCAATTTTTTACCTATTTTTATTCTGGAATTTTGATTTAATTTAATTATCAGGCAGTAACATCCTTTCATCAATTAATATTGTCATTAAATATTACTTAAATTTTTATTTTATATTCATTTTTTTTGCATTTGTTTAGAATAGTATTCTGTTTTATTTGAAATTATTGTCAATTTATCATTATTTAATTTTTTTTATTATAAAATATTTTCAATTAGTTTAGACTAATTTTAAATATTACTTTATCATAAATATAATAATTGTATTCAATTTTTTTTGAATATGATTATTTTATATAAAAGGAGATTTAATTTTGAAATTAAATAAGATAATATTAGTTAGTGTTTTTTTACTAGCTATTATTTCATTAGGCGCTGTTAGTGCAGCGGATGATATAACTGCAGATGATAAACTTGCAGTTGAAACAAATGATGAGGTTGATGTTGATTTAGACACTGCCTCAATTGATGAGATAAGTTCTGATAGTGATGTAAATGATTGTGTTGCTGTCAGTGATGATGTAAATAGTGTTGAGAATTCAAAACTTGGAGCTTCTCAAAATGATGTTTTAAAAGATCCTGTTGACCCAACATATACTATTGATACAAAAGAAATTAAGTACGGTCAAGTAGAGAATGTTACCGTTACAATTCCAAATGCAACAGGTATTGTAAACATTACATGTAACAATGTAGTTTATTCAGGTACTTTAGTCAATGGTGTATTTACACAGCCAATTACAAATTATGTTATCAATAATAACAAGTTGACTGTGGAATATTTTGGGGATGAAAACTTTAATGGATTTAAGAATACTGCAAAAAGCTTTAGAACTTCATATGATGTTAAAGTTCATGATGCTAATTTCGGTCAGATAGCTTTCATTGAAATTAATTTATATGATGCTACAGGAACCGTAACTTTTGACCTTAATAACGGTCAGGATGTAGAGGACGTTGAATTAGTAAACGGTACCATCATTAAAGAATATAAAAATTATGTAGTATTTAAGAATACAATTGTGGCTACATACAATGGTGATGATAGATTCAATTCAAATAGAATAACCAGTAATTCTTTCCAAGCTAGACCTATCATTACAGCACCTACCATCTATAATGGTCAGGTAGCTGTTGTAACTGTTAATTTAGGTGAAGCAACCGGTATTGTTAATGTAACTTTCAATGGTGTTACTACAGAATGCCCTCTAGTTAAAGGTATTGCTACTTTTGAAACCACAGATTATGTAATCGGTTCTAATAAATTTACTTATTCATACAGTGGTGATGACACTTTCAAAGAATTTGGTGACCAAACATACAATGCCAAATTTGAAGTTTTAGACAAACAAAATTCAACTATCTATTCTGTTGTGTATAAAACTCCTGAAAAGAATGTCATTGCTATTGCTATTCCATATTCTAACGGAACTGTAAACATTACAATTAATGGTAAAGAAGAGGTATATGAATTAGTCGATGGTGAAGTTGAAATTCCTATCGCAGCTGATGAAGAAGTGTCCGATATCAAAGTTAACTATACTGGTAACTACAGATTAAATCCTGGAAACTCAACAGGATTTACAGTTATTGAAAACAATATTGTAAATGCTGATAATTACATGTATTACTTCGATCAAGTTAGAGCAGGTAAAATCTTTAATTTCATCCCAGCGGGTTCTACATTAGATTTCCAAGGTTCCATCATTAATCCAGACCAAAAACACATGATTTGGTTTGATGTAAATAAACCAATGAATATCGTATCAACCACTAATGATGCTTTCATTGATTTAAACACTACTGCAGGTAGTTTAATGGGTGAAGACCCAGGTAACCGTTTCACAATCAGTAAAGGCGGTTCAGGTTCAAACGTGACTGGAATCAATTTCCACAACACCCAATTATGGTTAACTAATACTAGTCATGTTGTATTGGACAGAGTAAGCAATGTAATCGAAGACCAAAGAGTAGGTTCTGGTGTTGGTGCAACATCCATAAGAGACGGTTCTACTTGGGTAACAGTTAAAAATAGTTACTTCTACACAAGAAACAATGGTGGATCAAGTTCATTAGTAATTGCATGGGCAGATTACTGCACATTCCACAACAATACCATCAAAGTTGAAGGTAATGTTGGAAACATGATTTACTTGACAACTTATAACGTTGAAATTCCTGAAGGAGTAGTTCCTAACGTTCACAATAACATCACTAATAACAGGATATTCGGACCGGAAAAGGCTGCTGCAATTTGTTGGGGATTCGTGGTTGCAGGTTCAGATAACTTGTTTGCAAACAACTGGATAAACTATACTGGTGTAGGTTTCAATGCACAATGGGGTATGGGTGCTGTTGGTAACAATGTATATGTAAACAATACATTAATTGGTGGAAGTTCTGCTAATTTCCCTGCGGGTTCAATTGCATACAACAACTATATCTCAGGTACTATGAGTACAGGTGCTAACTCTGTAGTATATAACAATACTGTAGGTAAAGCAATGACTGTAGCTGCTGGTGCTGAAGCATACAACAACACTGCTGGTGGTTTGACCATGAGTGGTGCTGAAGGTGTTGCACATGATAACATCATCAATGGTGCTACTACAATATCTGCTACTGGTGTAGAAGTATATGACAATGTATTTGAAGGTGATAACCTTATTAAATTCAGTAATGCAAATGCTAAAAATGGAATTTTTGCAAACAACACTGTAGTTGGTAGCATTGAAATTTCAAATAAAAATGCTAAAAACAATACAATTACTGGAAATAACATTACCACTTCAAAAAATTATGCTATTGATTTAAAAACAAATACTGGTACTGAAACTGTCATTACCAATAATATTTTAAACAGTGCAATGGGATTCGGTAATGCTGCAATTAACCATAAGGAAGATGAAACTTTGGTCATTGACAATTACCAGGATGCTGAAGCTGAAATTTCTGTAGTTGTCGAAAATATTAAAGTGGGTCAAACAGCAGTATTTAATGTAAATGTTAATGAGACATCCATGACCAATGCAATAATTGTTATTGGTGGTAAAGAATACACTGTTAATTTGGTTGATGGTAAAGGAACTGTTGTAGTATCCGGTTTAGCTGCTGGAAACTATGATGTTGATGTTGTTTCCGCTGATAAAAACTTCGGTGGTAGAAACAGCACTACTTTAAACGTAACTAAAAACGACATTGAACTTGTTGTTGACGCTCCTGACACTATCGAATGCTTAAATTATAATGTTACAGTCAATGTTAATGATGCAACTGGAACCGTTACTTTCACTATAGACGGTAATGATACTGTTGTACCAATCGTAAATGGTGTTGCAGTTTACACATTCGATGATTTAACTGAAGGTGTTTATAAAATTAACATTTCATACTCCGGTGATGACAAATACTTCGCAAACAAAACCAATGTAACAATTAATGTTGCTAAAAACAGAAATGTTGAAATCACTGCTGAAGATGAAACATTTGATAAAGTAGCTGACGAATACACTGCTGTATTTGAAAATTACCAAGGCAATCCTATTTCTAACGCTGTTGTAATTTTTACAATTGGTAATGAAACTTACAAAACAGTAACTGATGAAAATGGTGAAGCTACTGTTGACTTAAGTTTAACTAGAGGTAAATATAATATAAACGTAGCATTTGAAGCTAATGAAGATTTCGATGCTGCAAATGCAACTGCAACTATTTTAGTCAGTGATAAAACAACAATTACACTTGATTCCATTGCAGCCACATCTATTGGCGGATCTTTAAAAGATGCAAATGGTGATTCTATTGCTAATGCAACTATTGTTTACACTATTGCTGGTGGAAACAAACTTAAAACAACCACTGATGCAAACGGATCTTTCAAAATCAATGTTGACAAAAACGGTTTAGTTGTTATTAGTTTTGAAGGTGATGAAATTTCAGAACCTTGTTCTACTTCTATTAAATTAGATGGTATTGTCCCTGAGAAAAAAGGCAGTTCTAAAACCACTAAAGTGGCTTCTAAATTTGTAGCTAAGAATAAAAAATTCAAAGCTAAAAAGAAAACTAAAAAATATGTTGCAACATTAAAAACATCAAAAGGTAAAGCTATTAAAAATGTTAAAGTAACCTTAAAAATCAAAGGTAAAACATATAAAGCAAAAACTAACGCTAAAGGTAAAGCTGTCTTTAAAATTAAAAAATTAACTAAAAAAGGCACTTACAAAGCTAAAATTAAATTTGCTGGTAATAAGCTTTACAAAGCAACTTCTAAAAAAGTAAAAATTAAAGTTAAAAAATAGAAGAATTTAATTTTTCTTCTATCTTTTTTTATTTTTTCGATTCTCTTTTTTTAAAACTTGACCTCTTTTTAAAGATAAGTTTATAAATTATTTTTTACATAAATTAAAACATCTTTTAAAAATTTTGATTGTTTTAAAAGGTAAATAATTGTAAAAGGAGGTGAAAAATGTGAATTGGGATAAGAAATTATCGATTGTGTTAATGATTATTTTATGTTGTTTAACAATTACTGCCGTTTCAGCGGCTAATAATGATAATGCAACTGTAACTTCATCAGATATTCCTTTAAATCACTCTTCAAATCTGAACGTATTGTCCATTGATAATGATCTGCCTGATGTTCCAGATTATTCAGACGATGTGCCGGATGTGCCTGATTTGGATAATTCAAGCGATATTGTGACTCCATCAAATATCCAAATGTATTTTCATAATGGTGTATTGAAAAATCAGTATGCTGGAGAGAAATTAACATTTTCAGGAAACTTTGATAATTTAGGGACACTGTCCATTAAAGCTAATGATGTTTCAATAGTCGGTTTGAATGCAGTTTTCAAAAATACTGTATTTGATATTGAAGGAAATGGTGTTATTTTAAATAATTTAACTTTTGATTTAAATAAACCTGTTAAAAACAATGACGGTGCAGCAATACTTGTTCATGCTAGTGATGTTAGCTTAATTGGGTTAAACATATCTTATGTTGTTCCTAATGATGTGGAAGCTTATGGAATTTATGCTGATGGATATACAAGATATTCTTCTGAATGTCTTAAGATTATCAATTCAACAATATATTTCGAGGGACATAATGAAAATGTAAATAGATATAACTGTGCTGTAAAATTAACAAATGCTTATGCGCCGGTTATAGAAAATAATACAATAATCTCTTCACTTCCATTAAAGAATGTCAACTATGGTTTTGACGGTGCAACATTAGATTCTGACTTTGTTTATACTTTAGGTTTGGAAGAATGTCCTGAATTTATCATACGTAATAATGTCATTATTTCTGATGTAAATAAAAGACCTGCAGTTAAATTTCCTACATTAAACGGTATCATGTTGAGTAAATCCGATGATGGTTTATTTGAAGGTAATTCAGTCCACATGACTGATTTTGTGACTTATCCAGGTACTGAAAATTACATTTATGGTTTGGATATCTATAAATTGAATAATTTAAAAGTAATCGGAAATGATATTTCTATCGTTACAACAGGAGGTAAATTGGCTTTGGGAACCGCATATCCTATACAGATTTGTGGACCGATAACAGGAGTCAATATTACTAAGAATGATCTTTATTCATTTTCTAATGGGCCAAATATAGGAATTTATTCCCAAAATTTCTATGGGGAAACCGATTTGTCCATTACAAACAATAAAATTAATGTAACTGGATTGGCAGGAACACATGAATGGGCTTTAGTTACAGGAATTGAAACTCAAGACTCAACATCTGAAATTCTAAACAACATTATTGAGGTTCACAGTATAGGTACAGTTAATGTGGATGATAATTTATATGCAATAAGCTATCGTCAAAGTACAACTGGTGAACATTCATTCAATATTCAAAATAATACTGCTTTCACTGATGGTTATTATGGAATATACCTTTTAAGTTCCGATAACTCAAAAATAATCAATAATATTTTAATATCCTCTAATAGTGGTGCTGTAACAGGGTCTGATGCATATGCTAAAGGTTCTAGAACACATAATGGAGATACTGCATATAATAATAGGGTTATTACAATGGCTGATTATTATAATTCCCATAACACTATAGATGTAGGTCAAAACACTGACGTTAGGAACTCAAATTCTATCCAATGGAATAATTTGCCTTGGGTAAATCCGAGCAATCATAATGCACCAACTTATAATCCTTTGGTCCCACATTACTCAAATACTAATGAAAATCCATCTGGTCAACAGGGAAATGGAGGAGATTCAGAATACATTGATGACGGTAGTGTTCAAGGAAATTTAGGCGATGCTGGTGAAGGCGATAACAACTATAACAATGCAAATTCTCAAAATTACAATCAAAACTCTGCAAAGAACAATAAACAATCAACCGTTTATAGTAATGTCATTAACTCAACTGATATTAATGGATTTGACGTAAACACTCCATTCAATAGTAGTGATGCAAATCCTTCTATTGATAGTGACTCTCCATTGGGAAAATCTATGTCTTCAGGTTCATCACAGGAATCTCAAAGTGTCAGCAAAGCCTATGAGATTGAAAAATTGGTTAGTGAAACTGAAAACTTTATACCATCAATATTTTTCATCATTGCAGCATTGATATTGCTAGTTATAGGTTATAAACGTAAAAACTCAAGTTTTGAAACTAATTAGTCTTTGACTAATTATCTTCTTTTATTTTTTTTAGTTAATTATATATGTCTTATTTTCCATAAATTATTAATGAACTTTTTTAAAGTATAATTTATTATATTGAGGTTTTTAATTTGAAAGATTTTAAATTTATTTTTATTTTACTATTTATACTGGTGCTGTCAGTATCTGCAGTATCTGCTTCTGATTTAAATGAAACTGCAGATATGTCATGTGACAGTAACCAACATAATCAATTAACTCAAATAACTAATAACTCTCATTATACTGCTGGTCAATCATCAATTTATGTTGATGATATTAATGGAGATGATGAAAATGATGGTAAATCATGGGATTATCCAATTAAAACATTTAATAAAGCTTTAGAAATTGCTAATGATGATGATACAATATGTTTGGCTGATGGCGTATATTCTGGTTTGGATAATACCAAGTTAAACATTGATAAATCAGTAAATGTTGTTGGATCACTAAACACCACATTTGATGCATCCTACGAAAATTATCTGTTTTTAATAAACGATGGCGTTACAGTCACATTTAAAAATATTAAATTCATAAATGCATATAAAACAGACTATGACATTGATTTAATTGATAATTATGAAATAGAAGGAATTTATGGTGCAGCATTAGATATTAAGAATGCCACTGTAACTCTTGACAACTGTAATTTTAAAGATAATATGGTTAATTATGCAGATGATGAATATCAATACGCATATGGGGGAGCTGTAAGTAATTTCGGGGACTTGACAATTTTAAATTCTTACTTTTACGGAAATGCAATAGGAGCTACAACAGATATCTTCGGTTATGGTGGAGCTCTTTACAATAAAGGAAAATTATTTGTTAACAATTCTTCTTTCATTAATTCAAGAGGCAGCACCTACAGTTTTGGAGGTGCAATATACAATGACGGAGAATTATTGATGAACAATAGTATTATTGCAGATTCCTATTGTTGGGAAGAATCCAAAGGTGGAGCAATTTTCAACAACGGCATTTTCACTCTTTTAAATTCAATAGTTGAAAACAATACCATTGAAAGGACAGACTATAACTATATTTATGGAACTGTATTCAATTCAGGAACATTAACTGCCACAGGCAACATTTTTAGAAATAATACAGGATATTACAAACAACCAAATTCTGAATATGAAGGAACAGGTACTATCTATAATGTGGGCAACCTGGATTTATCCTATAATGCATTCATAGATAATATTGGATTTAATCGTGTTGTCAGTGATGTTTATTTGAACGGTGGAGAAAATATTAATTTAGATAATAATTGGTGGGGAACCAATGAAAATCCTTTTGATTTAAATAAAATCAGTCAGGATAAAGCCAATTCTTGGATAATATTTGATTTGAGTCCTAATTATTCTTCTTTAAATGTCAATTATAATGTGGATATTTTCGCTTCATGGAAATTAAGCAATGGTGCTGAAATTAAAAACAATTTGCCAGTATTTGGTGTAACTGTTTATACAATTGTTGATGGGAAAAATATCAGTTTCAATTATTTAACTAACGAAACAATTAAATTTAATTTCAATAATACAAAAACTACTGGAACATATGATGTCATAGCTATCATAAATTCATTTGCTGCAAGGTCAATTATTGATGTTGGAAAATCTAATGCCCATATTAATTTCAATGTAAATAACGTAACATTTTATAATGAAACTGTTTTATTGGATATTTTCCTTTTAGATGAAGAAAATAATCCGATAACTGGTAATGTTACTGTAAAGCTAAATAATAATATAAATACAGTTGAAGTTAAGAAAGGAAAGGGAAACATTACATTCAATAATCTTGTTCCGGGAAATTATACTTTAAATCTGATTTATGATGGAACTAGCTTATACTCAAAGGCAAATAATGAAACAGAAATTTATGTAAAAAAGATTCCTGTCCAATTGGAGATTAGTGAAGTTGGCGACATTAAAACAAGCGATATTGTAAATTTAAATGTTACATTAGCTGGAAATGTTGAAGGTATTGCATATATTTACATTAATGGAGTATTCAAACAAAGAATTTACCTTAACAATGGCATTTCTTCATTTAATCTAAATAATTTCGAAGAGGGACAATACAATATTACCATAATTTTCCCGGAAGATTCCATTCATGAATCAGCAAATGCAAGCGTTTTCTTTAATGTTGGTAAATCCTCAGTATCATTCAATGTTTCTTGTGAAGACATATATTCAGGCAATGATGCTATAATCAGGATTGAAGTAACACCTGAGAATTTCAACAGTGAAGTCATTGTTTCAATTAATGGTATCAACAATACTGTAGTTTTAACAGAAAGAATAAATAACATTACTGTTTCAGGCTTAACAAATGGAACATATGAGGTTAAAGTAATTTTCAATGGAAATGATAGGTTTTTCAAGGCAAATGCCTCAACATCATTCAATGTATTTAAATCCAAATCCAGTTTAAATGTAACCATTGAAAAAAATAATCTAACAGGAATAATCTCAGTTAAAGTAATTCCAAATAAATGCTCTGGTTTAATAACCCTGTTTGTAAATCAAAGGCAGTACAAATCCAATTTGATTAATGGTAGGGCTAATTTCAATGTAGAATTTGATAAAGGAACCAACCATATTTATGTGGATTACTCAGGCAATCTCTTTTATGATGGATCCAGCTGGAATACATCTATTGGAGAACCTGAAGAAATTTTTATAATTGCACAAAATGTTACAAGTTATGAATACAATGATTTTAATTATACTGTAATTCTATTTGAAGAAAATGGATTTGGTGTTGTTAATAAAAATGTCACAGTTGAATTTTTAGGAAAGACATATAACATCACTACTGATAATCAGGGAAAAGCTACTTTAAAATTAAATTTAAAGGCGGGCACATATGATATTAAAGCGAAATTTGAAAACAAAACTGTTTCCAATTCCATAAAAATTAAAGAAATTTCATTTAATCTAATTGCTCAAAACATTACATATGGAGGCAATGAGATTGTAAAAGTGATATTTGAAGATAATATAACTGGTAAAATCAAATTCAAACTGTCTAATAGTCTGGAAATGATTTTGGGCATTACTGGAAATGAAACTTTCGCCAACATAAGCGATTTAAATGCAGGCAGTTATATTGTAGAAGCGGTTTATTTCAATGATTTAATCAACTCATCCACTTTTAAAAGCAATTTTACAGTTTATAAAGCTAATGTAACCCTTGATGTTAATATTTCAGGAGCAGAATTAGGTAAAGATTGCATTATTTCCGTTAAAGTTCCAGAAACCATGTCTGGTGAACTTAATTTTAATTTGGATGGTAAAAATTATTCAAAGCAAATTGAAAGTAGTGTTGTCAGCATTAATTTAGGAAAACTTGATGAAGGATCTCATAATTTATCAATTACTTATTCAGGGGATAATAATTTCAATAAATCTAATTACAATACAACATTTTCAATAAAAAGCGTTAAAACAGATGTCATTTTGTCAATAAATAATGCGAAATATGGTGATGAGTTAAAAATTATCGCTAAATTGAATGAAAATGCATCAGGAATCGTTGAATTTATTGTAGGTAATTTAACAGGTAGTTCTGAAATTAAAAACGGTGAAGCTATTTGGACATTTGGCGGACTTGATGTGGGTCAATATGTAATTGAAGCTAAATATTTAGGTGATGATTCATTTTTACCTATCAGCAATCAAACTTCATTTACCATATACAAAGCGGATTCATTCATTCAATTATACGTTAATGAGGTATGTCTTGATGAAAATATCAGAATTTATGCTAAATTAAGTCCAAATTCAACAGGAACAGTTACATATGAAATGCCAGGTCATTACTCTCCAAGAACTAAAAATATTGTTAATTCTACAAGCAACTGGTACATTTCTCCCTTGTCTTATGGAAAATACACAGTTTATGCAAAATATAATGGGGATAAAAACTACAATCCTTCCAATACCACATTTATTTTGGATGTGAGCCAACGTAAATCCATTTTAGATGTTGTAATTGAAGACGTATATATGGACAATAGGGTTGTTGTCAATGTAAAACTAACTTCAGATAAGGGCAGTGGCATTTCAGGCAATGTATGGTTAAATATTGCATCCAGATCATATAATATTAAGGTTAACAATGGAAAAGGATCTTTAGTATTGGGTAAATTTGCAATAGGAAGCTATAGTTATGAGGCAGTCTTTGAAGGTAACGACGAGTATGTAAAATCCACTGATGACGGAAAATTCAATGTTTTGGATAGTTTGGTAAAAACTGAATTATTGTCAACTAATGTTACAAAACGCGTTGGAGGAAAAGAAAAGCTGGTTATTTCATTGGTTAATGCAAAAGGAAATCCTCTTTCAGGATATGTCATTAATATAAAATTAAACAATAATGATTATTCCCTTCTCAGTAATGAAAATGGAGATGTTTCATTAGATATTAATTTAAAAACAGGCTCCTATAATGCAATTGCAAGATTTAACGGCTCAGATAATTACCATGCTTCTGTGATAAACATAACAATTAATGTTTTATCCACAATTCAATCCAGTGATGTTGTTAAACTATATGGAACAGGAACTCAGTACTTTGCAATTTTTACAGATTGTAACGGTAAAGCTTTGGCTGATGTTCCAGTAACTTTTACAATAGGATCTAAATCTTACACATTTAACACTGCTCCTAATGGTGTTGCAAGATTAAACATTAACTTAAAACCAGGTATTTATACAATAATAGCTAAAAATCCTGTTTCTGGTGAGGAAGCTAGAAATACAATTAATGTTTATGCATATATCATGCAGAATAAGGATGTTACCAAGTATTTCGGAGGTAGCCAATCATATAAAGTGCGTGTATATGATGATTCCGGAAAATCAGTTGGTGCAGGTCAGACTGTAGTATTTAAGATAAATGGTAAAACTTACAACATAAAAACTGATAAATTGGGTTATGCAACTTGTAAACTTGATTTAAAACCGAATACTTACACTATAACTGCTTCACATAAGGGATACACAGTTTACAATAAGGTAGTGGTCAAGCCTGTTTTAACTGGTAAAATTGTTGTGAAAAAGAAATCTAAATCTATCAAATTTAAGGCTAAATTGTTAAATACTAATGGTAAACCTCTTAAAGGCAAAAAAATAACTTTTAAAATCAAATCAAAAACATACAAAGTTAAGACCAATAAGAAAGGGGTTGCAAAACTTAAACTCAAGTTAAAACTCAAGTCTGGTAAAAAGTATAATGTTGTCTTTAAGTATGGTAAATCTAAGGTAAAGAACATAATTAATGTCAAATAGAAGTTTTTTCACGACTTCTATATTTTTTTTATTTTTCATGTAGACTAACCTGTTTTAGATAAGTGTGCCTTCAGTATCAGTCAAAATTATTAAAGTTCTCTTTTATTATTTTCACTAACTCACCATTAAATGGCAATTATTTTAATCATATTTTTAAGTATATTCATGTTGGGAGTGTCCGCTATTTCTCCTTTGAATTTTTTTTAATTTAATTTTTGAAATCTATGATTTTATCATGTTCAATTATGTAATTATTTGTCCATTTGTCAAATATGTTTATGTTTGTTTGTTGTTTTTGTTTTTCTTTCTTTATTTCATTTAATATTTTGTTTAGGGTTTTATTATTAATGTGTTTGTGTATTTTTTTGATGTTGTGGGTTATTGTTGTTCGTGTCATTTCGTTATTTGCTTTTTTCATTCCTTTTGTTTTTATTCCTCTAAAATTACGTGATTCAAGTAAAATTGCGAATCCTCCTTCTGCGTATGGTCCTCTGCCTGCATATGCGTTTTGTCCGTATTCTGTGTAGTATTCATTTTTTATTTTATCTAAAATGGGGTCAAATTTCTCTTCGATTTTTCGTCCATATTCATTTTTCGTGCATTCTACAATATATCTGCATTTCTGGCATTCTTTGGAACCATATCTTTTTTTAGAACCTTCGTCTTTTTTTATTGTATTGTTTAGTCTTGTTAGTTTTATTCCTGCGGGGCATAGATATGCATCTTCTTTTGATAAGTATTTGAAATTATATTTTTTGAATTTTTGCTTTTTTGCTTTTTTTGCATCAAATCTTGTTTCGTTTTTTTCTCTTTGTTTTGCATTTCTTCGCATTGCTTCGGTTTTACATGGGATAATTAGCTTTGTTGGAGTTCTGTATACTCTGTGTAATGTGTTTATATTCCAATATCCGTAATCCACAACTAGAGTGAATTCTTTTTTGTTTAATATTCTTTGTAACTGATTTATAATCTCTATAGATTCCAATTGGTCGTTTGGATGTTGTGTTATGTAGTGTGTGACTATCATTCCACATTTATCGTCAATTGCTTGTTGATAATTGTAATTTAATCCAGATATTCCTTTTTTATCTTTCATGTGTCGTGTTTCTGGATCAACAGTGCTGATGCTGTATTTTTTATTAATATTTGCTTCCATTTTTTTTATTCGTTTTAAAACTCTTTTTAAACTTTGATGGTTTTTTAAACTTAATTTTAATAACTGTATTCCGAATGAATTGATTATTTTTTTGAGTTTTTTATATTGTTCTTTTAATTCGTCTTGATATTTGCCGTTGTAGAAGAATTCATGGAGTTTTATCCATAAATCTCCAGTATTGTTTTTATATTCTTTGTAATGCTTTAAAATAAACTTTTTAAGGTATTTAATTTGATCAGGATACATACTATTATATGGATTGCAGTATCCTTTTAATATTGTTCCGTCAGCATAAATTAAGTTTCCTTCAATTAATCCAGTTTTTATTCCAAATTCCACAAGGAATTTGTCTAATTCATCAATAAGGTACATGTTGTCGTTTGTAAAGTTATTTATTGTTGTTTTTGATGGTTTTTTGCAGTTGAGTAAAAATTGGCAGGTTTCATCGTTATTTTTCCACCAATTTTCTAGTTTTCTGCAGCTTGTTATTTCCATAATGTGTCCAAAACTGATGAATGGGAGCATTTCATCAGTTTTATATGTTCGTTTGGGTCCAGGTCGTGTTTTTTTATCTTTTTTAAATAGTTCTGGTCGAATTTCTTTAAAAATTTCAAATAGAATTTTAACTGTAAAAACAATATGATTTTTATCTAAATTTGAACCTACTTCTTTTAAAATAAAACAAGTTTGACTATCAAATCCCATTTTGATTCATTCCTTTTTATAATTTGTTATTTTTAAAATTAACAACATTTAATACAAAAAAGAATTTTAATAATTTTCCCCATTTTTTGGGGAAAAAATTGTTAAAATCGAAAAAAATAAATCATATTAAAAACAGTAAATTATAACTGAAGGTGATTTATTTTTATTGTATGTGTTGTTGTTAAATAATTATAAATCCCTTCATATTTATAATTATTTATTTATAAGTAAAATTAGGCTTTTTTAAGATTTATTTTAAGAAATAAGCAATTATTAAACCTTTAATACTTCACTTGTTTTATCTATATCAAATCTTGCAAAAATAGTTGATTTTCACAGTTAAATATTAAATATTTAATAGTTTAATTGTTAAATTTGATATTTGTTGCGATAAGTTGTTTTTTAATTATATAAAAAATAAATTTGGTGAATTTTTAAAATTCACGTTATATCCATTGGAAATTTTTAGTAATATCCATTTTAGTGATTAGTATTAATATAATTAACTAATATCGGACACTCCCATGTTTTGTTATCTTCAAAAAATCTATTTTTTTTATGGTTATAAAAACTTTTATTAGTTTTTTCAATCTAAATTATATTTATGATTTTTAAACTTAAAAGTAGAGGCCATAAGAATGTAACCTCACTTCACAAGTCCACCTTTGAGGTAACAAAGGATGTTGAAATTGGCCCGACTGCAGACTGCATTGTTGGAACCTCAGCTGACAAGTCCATGCTTAACTTTCCTGAGGAGTTCAAGGACAAAATTGCTAATTCAGATACCAGAATAACAGTCATTCTTGATACGGAAAACGGGCATGATGAAATAAACGGTTTTGGCCATGAGGACTTGACATTAACTCATCCCACTGACATTGTCTGCAGAACCAGTGACTATACCTGTTCACGCACATTGATGATTAGGGCAGACAAGGCTGCAAGGGATCTTGACAGTAACCTTATTGATGATTTAAAAAATGAAAATGTCATGGATGTTACTATAAAATTATACTAAAAACAGTTAACTATATATACATTGAAAAATATATCCATTAATAACCACTTGTTTTTATGCGGGGGTGGTCGAGCGGTCAAAGGCGCTAGGTTGAGGGCCTAGTGGGTCAGTCCCTTCGCGGGTTCAAGTCCCGTCCCCCGCACCATTTATATAAAGAACTATTTTTTCATGCAAATTTTATATTACATTAAAACCATACCTTAAATCATGATTAATTTAACTCGGAATTCTTTTAGAAAAACATTGATGTTATCATTTATCATATGCTTAAGTTTCCTGCTAATTGCAACAGTCAATGCGGAAAACTCAACAGACAATAATTTAACCGCAAATGATGATGTGGTGATAGTTAATGATGAACCGCTTAAATCAGGTTCATTCATGGATCTGTCACAAAAGATTAATGAAACCCCTGAAAACCAGGAGCTGGTCCTAGACAGGGACTATGAATATGATGAAGGTTCCAACCATGGAATCGTGGTCTCAAAGCCTATCATCATAGACGGCGACGGACACACCCTGGACGCTAAAAAGTCATCAAGAATATTCAACATCACTGCGGATAATGTTGTTTTGAAGAATATTAATTTCATCAATGGAAACGCATTAGGATTCTATGAGAATTTCTACGGTGGAGGAGCAATCCACTGGAGCGGAAACAACGGTTCCATTCAAAACTGCACATTCAAAGCAAACACTGCGATAGGCCTTGAGGTAGACCCATATGCAGAGCCGAGACAGTCCATTACGGTGAGAACGGATCATCCTGGGTGGAGCATAACGTAAGGCCGGCCGGTGCAAGAACCAATCAGGGAGGTGCAATAACCTGGATGGGTTCAGACGGTGAAATCTCATATTGCTCATTCAAAAACAATCATGTTGACTATCCAAATGATGGGGGAGCCATCTACTGGGCCGGTGAAAACGGTAAGATAACTTATTGTGAGTTTTTAGATAATAATGCATTTTGTGGGTCTGCTGTTTACTGGAGTGGAGTCAACGGAACAATCATTGCTTCATACTTTTTAAATGATGGAATTTGCGACAACGGCATTTTCTGGACCGGTAAAAACGGAACCATCAGGAATTCCATTCTGCTCAAGCAAGGCAATTCGGATGTAATTGCACCATATTCAGAAAATGTGAATGCAAATTTGAACTTCTGGGGAGACACAATCGAAAATCCAAATGAGGTTAACAAATTCCCAGGCGTTAAAAATTGGGTTTTAATAAGCATTGAATCTTCAGAAGAGTTCGTGTTTGAAGGAGATGAATTCCAGGTTAAATATGAAATGCAGAAACTCGTATTTGATTCAACCAATAAAACCTACAGGTATTATGGCGTCACAAACAATTCCGGAAATGTCAAGTTCACAGCTGAAAAGACAGGATTCATCAAGGCGTTCTTCAAGAAAAATAAGATTCAGATTGAATACCTTGAGAATAATTACACTGACGATTTCATAGAATTGGCACAGAAAATCCGCAACACTCCTGAAAACGGCACATTGGTATTGGACAAGAACTACTCATACATTGCAGGCTCAAACAAGGGCATATTAATATCAAAACCAATAGTCATTGACGGTGCAGGCCACACCCTGGATGGCAAATGGCTTTCAAGGATGTTTAACGTCACTGCCGACAATGTTGTTTTGAAAAACATTAATTTCGTTAAGGGCAATGCATTCGGCCAGTATTACAACAGGGAAATCGGCGGAGGAGCAATCTACTGGAGCGGAAACAATGGTGTCCTTGAAAACTGTAATTTCACCCTCAACCGTGGAATGGGCATTGAAAACGACCCATTTGATAAGGAGGCGGAATTGGTCTACTGCGGCAACGGACTGATAATGGTCTTGGTAAATTCAAGGCCGATGGGTGCGACTACAAACAAGGGAGGAGCCATTGTATGGAATGGTGATAATGGATTAGTGTCCAACTGTGCTTTCAAAAACAACACTCAAGGCTATCCAAATGCCGGTGGAGCGATATTCTGGAATGGGGATGATGGAAGAATAACTGATTGTGAGTTTTATGACAATGCCGCATGGTTAGGTTCTGCAATCTACTGGGCAGGCAATGACGGAGTGGTGGAATATTCAAAATTCAATCATTCAGACATATTCTATCATGAAATATACTGGTCCGGAGTAAACGGCACTATAAAATATTCCATTTTGCTTTCCCAAAACACTGGTGGTGTGGTTCAAGGCCATGGAAGCTTAAACGCTGATTACAATTATTGGGGAGATTCAAAGGACAACGTTGCAAGGTACTCTAAACTAGACAATACAATGTACTGGTATGTATTGGATTATGATAAAATTGACATTACTGTGGCTAACCTCATAAATGGCGCATTCAGCCTTGTTGAAAAACCGGGTAGGATAATTGTTCCAGCCATTTTTAAAGCAAGCATACTGTCAAATGATTTAACCCAATATTTCCAAAAAATTAATAAGATTACAGTGAGGGTATTCGATGTTGACGGCAAAGCGGCCAACAACCAATATGTAACCTTCAAAATAAATAAGAATGTGTATAAGGTTAAGAGTGACAAGAACGGTTATGCCACCTTGAACATTAAGCAAAAACCTGGGAATTATAATGTAATCGTCAATTTTAAAGACATTACCGTTAAAAACAAGATCCAAATCAAAAATACTCTGATTACCAAAGACCTGTCTAAAAAGGTTAAGAAATCAGCTAAATTCAAGATTAAGGTATTGAACGTTAAAGGCAAGGCATACAAAAATCAGCTGGTTAAAGTCAAGTTCAAGGGCAAGATTTATAAGCTGAAAACCAACAGTAAAGGAATTGCAACTTTTAAAATTCCTAAAAACTTAAAGAAAGGAAAATACACTATCAAAACAACTTATAATGGTTTAACCAACTCAAATAAGATTATTGTTAAAAAATAACTGTAATCTTCTTATTTTTTTTAAATTACTAACCTATTTATAATATTTAAAATAAAAATCATATATAATATAAAATTCTATGGTGATAAATTATGAAAGCTGTAATTCCAGCAGCAGGTTTCGGTACAAGATTTTTACCTGCTACTAAAGCGCAACCAAAAGAAATGTTGCCTGTTTATGATAAACCAACAATCCAATACGTTATAGAGGAAGCTGTGGCTTCTGGAATCGATGACATATTGATTGTAACCGGTAGGAATAAAAGGTCAATCGAAGACCATTTCGACAAGTCATTCGAGCTTGAGCAAACCCTTCAAAGCGCAGGCAAGGACGACCGCCTAAAACAGGTTCGTGCAATCACTGACCTTGCCGACATCTGTTATGTAAGGCAAAAAGAACAAAAAGGTCTGGGAGATGCAATCTACTGTGCCAAAAAGCATGTTGGTGGAGAACCGTTTGCAGTGCTTTTAGGTGATTCAATCACTAAAGGCCCAACCCCATGCACTAAGCAACTGATTGACGTTTATGAGAAATATGACGCTTCAGCAATTTCCCTTGAGGCTGTCCCTAAAAATAAAGTGGAAAGATATGGTATAATTAAGGGAACCGAAGTCGAAGACAACGTTTACAACATTGAAAAGCTCGTGGAAAAACCATTGGCTCACCAGGCACCATCCAACCTTGCAATAATGGGCCGTTACGTTTTAACACCGGACATTTTCGACAAGATCGATGAAACAGAACCAGGTGTTGGCGGCGAAATCCAATTGACTGATGCTCTTCAAAAACTGGATGCCATTTACGGCGTGACATTTGAAGGCAAAACCTATGATATCGGTAACAGGTTTGAGTGGTTGAAAACCTCCATTGAGTTTGCAATGGATGATCCTGAGTCTAAGGATGATTTGATTGATTATATGAAGGAAATGATTAGGGAGGCTTAGCAATATGGAAACTCAAAGAATTTTAGTCACTGGAGGTAGTGGATTTATCGGAACCAACCTCTGCAATGAATTAAGAAGCCGTGGACATGAAGTGCTGGCAGTGGATTTGCTGCATCATGAAGGGGAAGCCGACTTATACTCAGACTCATATTCAGATTATGTTAGGGGAGACGTCAGGAGCTACCGTCAAATGGAAAGAATATTCGACGATAACGACAAG
>NZ_CACYJE010000015.1 GCF_902774605.1 uncultured Methanobrevibacter sp. | reverse complement strand
AGGGACTGGGGGGATAGCACGGTAATACTACTTTCGTGGGAAAGTACCAGCCCGTGAAGTAAGAATCCTCGACCTCTGCCAAGGTCGAGGTAGTTCAATAATTGTTGTGATTAATATACTAAATAGCAGAATTACTTTTAGGAGGTATAATATGAATGAAGACATAGTGTATAATCCTGAAAAATTCAAAGCAATGCTGCATTATATAATAAGCAGATGCGAATCAAAAGACAATTTTGGTAGGGTCGTATTATATAAATTATTATACTTTTCTGATTTTGATAATTATGAAAAATACGAACAGCCGATTAGTGGGGAAACTTATTTAAGGAAAAGAATGGGACCTGTTCCTTCACATTTTTTTGAAGCAATCAATGATTTGGTTGATGAAGGTAAAATAAATGAATCCTCTGAACTTGTAATAAACTATAATAAATACAAATATTCATCATTGACAAAGCCGGATATTAATTTGCTGTCAAATGAAGAATTACAAGTAATTAATGACGTCATTAAAAGAATCACCCATTTCTATTCCGGTGAAGTAAGTCAATATTCTCACGGAGATATTCCTTGGAGACTTGCAAAAGATAATGAAGCATTAAATTATGAATCAGTATTTTACCGAGATCCAGAATACTCTGTGAGGGATTACGATGACTGAATACAAAGGATACACTTTTGAATACCATCACAAGTTTAAAAAAGAATTCAACAAAATTCTCACAAAACATCACTGCCCCACATTAAAAGATGATTTTAAGCTAATTGTATGATATTCTAATTCAACATTTAAGCGAATCCGACAAATTTGCTCCGCATATCTGCATGCATATTTCCGGACTTGAAAACAATGTTACGGTTCCGGATTTCATCATCAAAAAATTCCGTTGCAAAGGTATCAATAAGGGATCCAGGTCTGGATTTAGAATAACATTTTTGTTCGACCAAGAAGAAAGCAGATTTATATTTGTTGAAATATTCAACAAGAATAAAAAAGAAATTCCGTATAAAAACCGTGTTAATGAGTTGTTCGTTAAAAAAATCGACATTGAAGATGAATTATATGATGATGAAGAAGAATATCTTCATTCTTCTTAATATTTGCAATCGCTAATGTTTTTGAAGCTGAATTCCATTCAAATTCATTCCCATAACCTTGCTGCATCATTTTTTCATTGTTGGACAATATTTAATTTTTAAATGTTGCTGACGGTTTAGAATCTTTTAAAAGTTAATTAAATATATTTGAATGATATTTGACTATGTGGTATAATCACTTAAAAATAAATAGTATAATCACTTAAATGGATTTAGTATAATCACTTAAGTGAGTTTATGGGATGATAAAAATGAAGGAATATGTAAAACGTTACATTGATGATGAGTTAAGCAACATTCTTGAATTCATGGGTGCGGTTTTAATAGTTGGACCAAAATGGTGTGGAAAACAACAACTGCCACCCAATTTGCAAACTCAATAATTGAACTGCAACATCCGACAAGAGGCAAATCATATATTGAATTAGCACAAGCCGACCCGCTAATTCTTCTTGAAGGGGAAAACCTGTATTGATAGATGAATGGCAAATGGTTCCAAAATTATGGGATGCTGTAAGATACAGTGTAGACAAAAATGATGAAATATGGATTATATATCCTAACCGGCTCCACAATCGTTGACAACTCCAAAATAGATCATAGTGCTGTTGGGAGAATCCATAGGCTAATTATGAGGCCGATGAGCTGTATGAGAGTGGGGATTCAAACGGCAAAATATCATTAAAGGATCTGTTCAATGATGAAAACGTTAAAATTAATGGGGTTTCATCGGAATTGTCACTAAAGGATATAATTTTTCTTGCTTGTCGGGGGGGGGCTGGCCTGAAGTGTTGCACATTGAGGATAAGGACAATCAATTAAAGGTTGCATCATCCTATTTCTATAATGTCTGTCGGGATGACACCTATAAGATTGATGGGGTTAAAAGGGATTCCAACTTATTTGAAGCAATACTTAAATCATATTCCCGCAATATTTCAACATTGGTCGCAAACACTAAAATAATAGCGGATATTGAGGAAAATTACGGTAAAATATCAGAGCCCACATTCTATTCATACATAACCATTTTAAAAAAATTATTCATCATTGAAAACATTCCCGCATGGAAAGCGAATCTCCGCTCAAAACAAAAGATAAGAAAAACAGAAAAGAAAGAATTCATAGACCCTTCAATAGCGGTTGCGGGATTGGGGACCAATCCTGAAAAATTATTGCATGATTTTGAAACTTTCGGATTCATCTTTGAAACATTATGCTACCGTGACCTGAAAGTGTATTCCCAGTCAATGGGCGGAAAGTTATACTATTACAATGACACAACATTGGAAGTGGATTGTGTTTTAGAGATTGATGACGGTAGATATGGTTTAATTGAGTTCAAACTGGGTGATACTCGTATTGAAGAGGGTGCTCAAAACTTGCTTAAGATGGATAAGTTAATAAAACAAAAAATCGCCAGCGGCGACACTCACATTCCCGAGCCAAGCTTTTTGGCAATTATAACAGGGGATAATATTGCCAGGGTTAGAAAGGACGGTGTCATGGTGATTCCAATAGGATCGTTGAGATGAGTCCAAAAAAGCATATTATTGCACTGTGAAGGAAATATTGCATTCACCGTGAACTATATATACTTTATGCAAGTGTGCTTCCGTGCACTTCAAAACCCTTTAAATATCTTGAAGCACATATCATAATCCAACGTTCACTGGCCGGCATGGGTCTTTAAGCAATTCTCATCGTTAAGTCTATATACTCAAAAAACTGAAAAATAACACTATATCAGGATTATGGAGTTGTGGTAGCATCACTGAGGTAACATTGACGATTGATGATGGCCTGCTTGAAGACTTGCGAAAGCATGCAAATGAAACCGGACTTGACTGCTCCAGTCTGGTTGAAGAATACGTCCGCAAAGGATTAATCGAAAACGGAGATGATGAAATGTTAATGGTAGGTTTAAACGATAATGTAGTTGAAAAAGCAAATATAATGGCCAAATTAACTGACAGGACTCTTGAAGAAGTTGTAAACGATACTCTTTGGGATAATCTGGAGAAAATTGAGGATATTCCTGATGAACTTGATGGTGATGAAATTTGGAACCTGCTTGACCATGACAAACCTGAAGGTGATGATGTCCTTGACAATCTCGCACGTTTAGGTCAAAAAGGTTGGGATTGAACTTTCAATTAAACACCACGAGGAATTTAAATGATTTTCCTAGACAGTTCATACATTAAAGGATTAATACTCAAAAGAGACCCATATGAGAATTTCTCCAACAACATCCGACCATACTTGAAAAATGAAACAAAAGTCATTAACATCACTGTCCTTGTTGAAGTGTTAAACGCTTTGAAGAAAAATAATTATCGGGGAAGCATTGAAGAGGTGATTCTTGAATTGTGCAATCTTGACATAGTCGATTGGCTAACCACAGATGATTATCTCTCAGCAATTGAGAAATTCAAGTTTTTCAATGGAAGTGTCAACTTTGCCGATTGCACAATTTTAGTGTCCATGGAAAAATATGGAATAAGCAAAATTGTAACCACTGATTCCGATTTTGGCAACATCAGGGGCATCCGAAGGATAAGCGGGTTTTCATGAACCTTCTTATTTTTCCGATTGAATTCAATTTCACCAGATAATCACCCCTAAATTCACAACCTTTATAAAGGGTCATGAACATATTTATTCTTAATATTCATATTAACCTAAGGTTATCTTAACTATGGTTTTTGTTTTAATTTGCGCAAATCATTTTAATTCAATTTTGAATATTATATCCTACATTCCAAGGGAGGATATTATTTGAGTAGAGGAAAACGACCAAAGTGGATGATTGAAATAGCGATTGAGAGAATGAACATTCTCTTCAACAGGGCTGAGATGGAATTCATCACCCATCCCGAACGCTCAAATCGCTATGTCGAATTGGCTTTGAAGCTGTCCACCAAGTACAATACCAAGGTGCCCCGTGAATGGTCCCGGAGGTATTGCAAGAGTTGCAAGTCCTTTCTCAAGCCTGGTCACAATTGCACCGTCCGGCTGGTTAACGGAGAGGTTAACATTTTTTGTGGTGAATGTGGTCAAGCAATGAAGATTCCCTACCACAGGGAGAAGAAGTTAAAAAGGAGAGCTAAATATGATTCAAAACAAGAAAGAATTAATGAACAGAGCTCTTCATGCGATGACAATTAACATTGGCAAGTCAGGCGTGAACGATAACGTTATAGAGGAAATCAAGCGCCAGCTCAAGGCCAATGAAATCGTTAAGCTTAAATTTGCAAAAAATATCGCGCGTGACAAGGACGCATACATCGAGGAAATCGTCTCCAAGACAAGGGCGAAACTCGTTGACGTCAGAGGACACGTCGCTGTTATCTACAAGAAAAAGCCTTAAACATTATAAATTTAGAGTTACAGGCCCTATTTTTTTAGGTCTTAAATTTACAGTGGATTAAGCTACAATAATAAATAAATATTGGAGAATTAATATGACTACTGTATTTGATGTACCTGCAGATTTATTAATTGAAAAAGTCGCAGAAGAATTTAAAAACAATGATAAAATCGAATCTCCTGCATGGTCCAATTTTGTAAAAACCGGTGTCCACAAGGAAAGAAAACCGGAAAACGCTGACTGGTGGTTCATCAGAACTGCATCCATCATCAGAAGAGTATACATTGATGGACCTGTTGGTGTAATGAGTTTAAGAACATTCTACGGTGGCAAAAAAGACCGTGGAGTACGCCCTGAAAAATTCATGAGAGGAAGCGGATCCATAATCAGAACTGCACTCCACCAACTTGAAGACGCAGGATATGTGGAAAAAGTAGAAGGCGGAAGAGTTGTCACTCCTCAAGGAAGATCCTTTTTAGATAAAATTTCCGGAGAAATAATTAAAGACATTCCTGAACTTGAAAAATACTAATTATATGATTTTTTGGAGAGTTTGATATGAGCGATTTAGATGAAATTCGTCAAAAAAGAATGGCTGAATTACAAGCTCAACAGGCTGCTGCGCAAAACCAGGCCCAACAACAGGCCATGGCTCAGGCTCAACAGCAAAAGGCACAAGCGCAATTCGAGGCTCAGAAAAAACAGATACTTGCTCAGATAATGACTCCTGAAGCTCGCCAGAGATTGGCAAATCTCAAGTTGACAAAACCTGAAATGGTTAATCAAATCGAACTTCAGCTCATACAGTCAGCACAGGCAGGAAGCCTGAGGGGCAAGGTAACCGACGAGCAGCTGAAAGTCTTGCTAAGACAGATTGCAGGCCAAAAAAGAGAAATTAAAATAACAAGGAAATAGTGTCATGAAGACTGCTGTCTTATATAGTGGAGGCAAGGACTCATCACTGGTTGGCGTGATGCTTAAGAGACTGGGACTTGACGTGGAGATGTTCACCGCCAACTTTGGCGTATACGACTCATACGTTCCGGCAAAAAAATCAGCGGCATCACTGGGATTCAAGCACAATGTCCTCAAGATGGACTATGAAGTTCTTGACAAAACCTGTGAGATGATAATGAATGACGGATTTCCAAACGATGGAATCAAGTACATTCACGCCCAAACCGTTGAAAGACTGGCAGAGGATTACGACATTATAGCTGACGGGACAAGAAGAGACGACAGAACCCCCAAGCTCAACATCAATCAGATAAAAAGCCTGGAGGACCGCAAGCAGGTTCAATACATAAACCTCGACAGCTTCGGTCACAAGTCAATAAGGCTCATAAGCGAAAACCTCTTTGAGATATCAAAGGAGAAATCCAACAGGGACACAAGTTCCGATTTCGAGGTGGAGATACGCGAACTGATTGACGAGAAGGGCGGAAACAGTCTGGACATATTCCCGGAGCATTATCAAACTCGTGTTATAGGATATAAATAATTATTATTACAAGGTGAGTATAATGAGTAGAAATAAACCATTAGCTAAAAAATTAAGAATGGCAAAAGCAAACAAACAAAACAGGAGAATTCCAATCTGGGCTTATGCTAAAACCAACCGTAAACTTAGATACAGGCCTAAACCTAGACATTGGAGAAGAAACAGTCTTAAATTATAATTATTGAGGGGATCACTATGGAGGAAAGAGTTTACACAATTCCACTTAGAAACGTAAAAGAGATTAAAAGGACTATCAGAGCTCCTAGAGCTATCAGGGAAATTAAAATCTTTTTAACCAAACACATGAAAGCAAGCGATGTTAAAATCGACGAATCTGTTAATCATGTTATTTGGGCAAGAGGTATTCAAAAAATACCTTCAAAAATTACTGTGAAAGCAGTTAAAGATGATGATGGTGTTGTAACAGCTACTTTAGCAGAATAAGCAATCTACACCAAAATGTGAGGTAAACAATATGTTAAAAAGAGTTGACATTGTAGGAAATCCGAATGTGGGGGTATTCATAACCGCAACCGATGACGTGGCAATCGTGCCTTATAATCTCTTGGATGAGAAAGCAGACATTATTAAGGAAACATTGGATGTTGAAGTGATAAAATCCTCAATTTCAGGATCAAGCCTTATAGGATCTTTATCTGTAGCTAATTCAAACGGTATCGTTGTTTCCCCACATGTTTTAGATAGAGAAGTTAAACAATTTGAGGATTTAGGATTGAACGTCGCTACAATCCCTGGCCAATACACTGCAGTGGGAAACATCGTGGCAGCAAACGACAAGGGAGCAATAGCAAGTCCGTTCTTAAGCGATGAGGCAATACAGGTGCTTGAGGAAACCCTCGACGTCAATGTGCAGACAAGCCACATTGTCGGAAGCGACATTATCGGCTCACTCCTGAAAGTGACCAACAGGGGATTTCTCATAAGCAAGAACGCCCTCCAATCCGAAGTTAACTTCGCTCGTGAAGTATTTGGTGTTGAAGGAGATATAGGTACTGTGGGAAGAGGAATACCATTGGTCGGTGCATGCATAATCGCAAACTCCAATGGTGCAATCGTTGCAAAGGACAGTACCGGTCCTGAAATGGCTAGAGTTGAGGAAGCCTTAGGCTTTTTAGATGATGATTTTTAATTAATAATATCATGAGGGATTTTATATGATAACAAAAATTTACAGAGTTAAAGGTACTTTTGTAATGGGTGACGAATACCATGAGTTTACCAAAGAATACAAGGCTACTAGCGAAAAGGACATAGAAGAAAAAATCTATGCCAGATTCGGAAGTAAACACGGTATCAACAGGAACCAAATTTCCATCAAATCCATTGAGGAAATCGCTCCTGAAGACGTCTTAGACCCAATTGTAAAAGAAATTTTATAAAACCACATTAGAGGCGTTTAGAATGGAAGATCAACAAAGATTAAACAGTCTTCTCAACGAAATTAATGTGTACAGGCAACAAGCGGATTTGATTCATCAGCAAATCGAACTGATCCAGGCCTCCATGGCTGAAGTCGATGCGCTCTTCAATACCTTGGATGACATTGAAGGCAAGGACAGTGTTGAGGCTTTCGTGCCGGTCGGTGCAGGATCATTCGTCAAGGGTGAATTGAAAGACACTGATGAAATCATTGTAAGCATCGGTGCAGGTCTTGCTGTCAAAAAGGATGCTGCCGGAGCTCGTGAAATCTTATCCGGTCAAAAGGATGAGTTAAAGGACAGTCTCGACAAGATGCTTGCAAACCTTCAGCAAGTCACTGACGCTGCAGGCAATCTTCAGGCTCAAGCCGAGCAGATCGCAGCCGCCGCTCAAGGTAATATGACCCCTATGGGTTAATATTATCCTTATTTCTTTTTCTATTTTTTTTCACTGACTTATAATGGCTCGATGGTTCGGGTTTTAATCTGTTTTTAAAAAAAGTTAAAAATGGGAAAATGTTTTCCCCATTCAGTTTGACATATAGTATACTTTCACTTTCATCAGTTCGTATCTGTATGAGCAGTCCTCTTCAGGCAAGTCCCATCTGCCATCGTCGAATTCAGCATGATCCGTTTTCATGATGACTTTTCCGGTGTACTTGTTTTTGAAGTAGAAAACCGCCTTGGTTATTTTTGTGCTTTTGCTTTTCTTTTTAAGCACTATCTTGTATTCCTTTTCATCGTCGTCGTTTCTGACTTTCACTTTTACGATGTCATTGTTTTTCAACACTTTCTTGCTGGTGCCTTTAATTGTTGCGGAGTATTGCTTAGCCACAATTATCTTGGATTTTTTTGATATGTCGTATTTCTTGTTTGCTGATGTTATCACGACATTATGGGTTCCTGTCTTCAATCCTTTAGTGTTTATTTTCGCAACACCATAGGAATTGGTTTTGACATTGTAGGTTTTTGCCTTGGAACCTTTTCCAATCTTGACTTTTAATTTAACCTTGCCGATTGGATTGTCGTCATCGTATCTGTCCTCAACTTTTATCTTGAAGTAGCTGTTCTTCTTGTATTTCACGGTTATTGGATCTGCATCCACTTTTGTCTTGATTTTTCCTTTGCTGACTTTTGATGGCATGCTCTTGTGGTATCCATGATTCCTGTCCCATTCGTAGCGGTCATCATCGTCCCAGTCACCATCATCATCGTCCCAGTCGTCATCCCAATCATGGTCTGCAAGAACGTTCTTGTCTATATTGTTGGTTGGGGCTTCTAATACTGTGGCGTTATTGTCTGCTGCGGAAATAACGCCTAGACTTATCGTCAAAACAAGTATTGCTAGTAGTATTTTACTTATCGTTTTTAACTTCATTTTTTTCAATCCTCCAAAATATTAATTGTTAAATTGATGTTTTATATTCAATATTTGAATGGCATTGGATGGGACATGAAAATCCTCAGGGTGCGATGCTTTTACCATTGTCCCGATCAATTGGCTTTGATTTGACCCAGTCTTGATGGGAAGTGGCAATATGTTTTTTAATCCAACGCTTGGCGTTTGATGGTCGATTTGATGATTTTGACAATTTTTCATATTTGATTTGTTTATTTTTTTGAAATTATTATGATTTACTGTATATTTTTCTGGATATTATCTAATATTTTTAGGTAATTTATGGATAATTTTAAGCGATTTCGTATTTTTTCTAGATTTTAAATTATACAGATAATATATTCTTCTCAATAAAACATTTAGTTTGTATAATTATAAATTAAATTCATATCGAACTGATTATTTTTTTCACCAGTAAATTATTTATATGAGGATATGATAAATATATAGATTAGCCACAATAATGGCTAGCTAAAACAACATAAAAGGAGGTGAAAAAGTGATTGGAAAATACTTGGTTGTTACATTAACAGCATCCGCTCATCCAGGGATTAACATAAGCTTCGCTAGTCAACACGGTATTGAAACACTCTCATTACATGAATCATCTTTAGAATTAAGTGTTGAAGAAACGCATAATTCACATGCAAGCGAAGAAAAAATCGAACACCCTAATTTTAACGAGCCAAATCTCACAACACCCAAATATATAAAAGCAAGAAATTTTTCATGTTTCGACCACTGTTTCATGGGAATTTCAGACGCTTTGCCAAGAACCGTCAATGATCATAATGACCAAATCGGCACTGATTTTTTGAACATGTCATCAGCAAATCATCTTTTCAATGGAAAATACCTCAATACACCCATAGTTTCCAATGATTTGATGGGAAATGCCAATTCAAAACCGATTGGCCATGTCATTGATTCTGTTGGCGAAAGCTTTTTTTCAAACTATCCGAATCGTAAAATGTTAAACTTCATGATTTCCATAAACGACTTGCATTATAATTATTCATTTTGCGCAACCTATTATGATGAATATGGGCCGGGAAAAGATTCAAATGAGCTCAAAAGTGATGTTTGCTCAATTGCAGGCTTGAATTCAAGCATGGTTTCAGGAATATGGATAGGGACTTTCTTTAAGGATGATGTTCTGGTATATGATGGGCCGGCGCTAAAGCCTATTGGAAGGCTTAAAGGCCACGCTTCACTCGCTGCTGGAGCATTGAAAGAATCATGCCCTACACCGTATGGGAATGTCCAGAGTATTAAATGCTTATCAAAACAAACAATTTTAAATTTCATTATAGACATTATTGGAAATTCCTTCTTTATTGTAAAACATAATCATATAAACGGGACTCTGGATGACTGTGAACCTTCATTCAAGCGTCATGTTGATTCATGCAATCACGAGCGGCTGCAGGACGCACCGGTATGCGAACGCCTCAGGACCTTTAATGCATTCCAGATTGATGGATCCATCATCGTGGAATTCTCCAATTTAAGCATTGAACATTTCTTTAATAATTATCTTCAAAATACTTTAAATTATTGTACAAACCTATATAAACATGATAAGGGATCATCTGAGAGATTCGCCGCCATGGATGAACATGCAATCTCCCCATCCGAAAACGGCGCAATGGTTAATGGGAACTATAGTATTTTTGAAAGATCAATTGCAGGAAGTGAAGAACATACAGGCGACAGTGCAGATATGGTCAGCGGCCATTTATGCGGTGCACTGTTCGTTAACCAATTAACTCCCGAGGATAATGAAGTAGTACCTCAAAACGATACTATTTTAGAAATTTCAATTATTGAATCTTCAAACATTAATGGACTATTGATGCAAACTTGAAATCAAGTTTTTTTCCGCATAACTTCCTTTTTAGTTTCATTGATTAGGCAAATAGTATAATTTAACTTAAATTCCGGTGCGGCGATTGCTTTCACGCCGCATCCTCATCTTTTTTTCAACTGTCATAATTCAAGCAGATGCATTGTTTTATTGTTCAAAAACTCTATCGTTTTTGTAATGTTTTTTAGATGTTTTTCAATTTTTCATGAAGCATTTTGTATTAGTTTTCACTTGTCAATGTTATATATTGATATTGTCCAACTGGGATTGCAAAAAAATATAATATATTTCAATATTTGCAATAAACTGTATAGCTTAAACTTAATTTTTTGGACAATGTAATAATTTATATACTATGAAGTATATACTATAATCACTGTTCCATAAGAGAATCTTCAATTACCTCTTACTCATGTGGGGCAGTGCAAATTCAATGAATAGTTAAAATCAAATTGGAATGTGGGGCTCATGATCTATTGTTTTTTTCTTCATGTTCCAATCTTGATTTAAATCAAAACAAAAAAATATTATATAATGATGTCTATTTTTTTCATCGAAATTATCCTACTGTATATATTTTTTCCCATAATTTATTGGAATGCATACATTTCTCGATAATGATTTTCTGAAAATTGTCCAGTTCGATATTGGATATTATTTTTTTTCTCAAACTGTAAAATTTTAAAATCAATGATAGTTATACTGTACATTTATATACTAGAAAAGATATACAGTTAATATAACTATTATTGAATTTTGTATTGCAAAAGCTGATTTTATAATTTCATAAACTCAATTTCATGATAGTTTTCACGAATTTTTATTAATTAAATATAATATAAGAGGAATGAATAATGAAAGTTACAAAAAAAATTTTCATTATCGCTTTGATACTTTCTTTAATATTATCTGTATCCGCAATAGCTGCGGCAGAAAATATAACTTTCGACCAAAGCGATATAAGCAAGGATTCAATCGAATCCACAGACAACCTGGGCGCAAGCCAGGACAATTTGAAGACACCCAATCAGTTTCACAAGAGATTGATGGGCAAAACGACAAACTGACAGCTGGAAGCCAGGAAGTGCTTTGCGAAAACCATACGGTTGAAGGAAACACCTTCCAGAACATAACAGACAAGATAAACTCCGCCAAAGAAGGGGACACTATTTTTTTAGGCGGCAAGAACTACACTGGAAACTCAAACATCCAAATATCAAAAAGCAATCTCACAATAATCGGGGGATCAAGCCTGGATGATGAGGCGGTTGCAACCATCGACTTTGCACAATCAGCAAGCATGAGAATCACCGCAAGCAATATCGTCATCAAGGGAGTTAAATTCATAAACTCAAGAACATACGACGGTGCCATAAACTGGAGGGGGGACAACGGCACAATAAGCGACTGCGTATTCGCCAACAATAACGCCAGCAATAATGGTGGAGCAATATACTGGTGGGGAGCCAACGCTTCAATAAGCAACTGCGCATTCTACAACAACACTGCAGGCTCTAACGGTGGAGCAATATTCATGTACGGTGCAAACTCAACAATATCAGAATGTGAATTCTACAACAACTCCGCTACATCTAACGGAGGTGCCATCAACTACTGGCACGACGCCAACGCTACCGTAATCAACAATGAATTTAAAAACAACAGTGCAGGCTATCAGGGCGGTGCAATCAATGCTATCGCATCACTCACCATCGACTCCTGCAGCTTCACATCAAACAAGGCTGTAAAATCAGTGGCGGGCGTCAACCTGCAAGCCAGAAGTATTGTGAGCAACTGTAATTTCATGAACAACTCAGTATCCGGCCAGGACATTGGAGGATTGGCAATTAACAGGGACGCCAACTGCAGTGTTGTTGAAAACTGTACCTTTATAAATAACAGGGCCAACCGTTACGTTGGAGCCGTGAAAGTATTTGCAAATGAGGTTTTAATCAAAAACATCACATTCATTAATAACACGGCTGAATTAAGCAGTGGGGCATTATCCATTGATCACGGGGCTGTAAACTGTACCGTGGACTCATGCAAGTTCATAAACAACACTGCCAAATACCGTGGAGGAGCATTAAACTGGAACGGGCCTGAAGGAAAAATAATCAACTCCCAATTCGAAAACAACACCGGCGTCAACGGGGGAGCATTATATGTTGACGGCGATGGGGCTCAAGTGGAAGGATGCAACTTCACCGGAAACACAGCTTCCAATGGAGGAGCAGTATACTTCGACAGTGACGACGGAACTATAGATGACTGCGGATTTTCAAGCAACACTGCAGATTACGGTGGAGCCATCCACACTATAGGGGACAATATAACTGTCGCAAACAGCAACTTCACCAACAATTCCGCAAACGCCCATGGTTCAAGCATCTGGGTTGACGGACCGGACAATATTCTCAAAAGCAATGACATTGACAATTCACACTCAAACAAATCCGCAATACATGTGACAAACAATCATAACCTGACCATGGAAGGAAACGACATTAAAGGAATAAACATAACCTACACTGAAATCGTAATAGAAGTGAATGAAAAATTCATAGGCCACATCGGCGAAACACTGGAAATACCGGTCTACATTCACGACACAATCGGAGACCCTCTCATAGGTGAAGTGAACATGACCGACATGGAATCACAATACCTATCCCAAGGAAGAGTCACATTCCACCTTGACATCACCTCCGAACACACTGAGGCATTCATGCTCGTCTTAACATTCGAGCACCTGACCCGTGAGATATGGGTTCACCCTGCAAATCCTGAAAAGGCGATTGAAAACATAACCCAATCAGATGACGATTCACTTGAAATCAAATTCCCTGAAGATGCAACAGGAAACGTCACTGTAATCATTGCAGGCAAAAACTACACTGCAACAGTGGCCAACGGTTCAGCACTCATAAAAATCAACGAATCATTAAACGGAACCTACAATGCAGAAGTAATCTACACAGGAGATGAAATCTACAGGAACATGACCACAAGCCTGAACGTAACCGTTAAAAACTCAAACGTCACAGTGGTTATCGAAGCCGGTGACAAGATTGCATTCGTCAATGAAAGCATTCCAATTCCGGTAGTTGTTAAAACCAGTCTCGGTGACATGTTGTATGGTGAAGTGAGTCTTTTACTTGAAAACGGAACAGTATTATCCACTCTAGCATTGGATAATGGCGAAGCCACATTCAAAGTGCATGTGCCTAACGCTGTAGTCAAGTTTAATCTCATCGTCAAGTATGGTGATTACAGCAAAAGCATTAAAATCGAAGTTGTTGATCCTAAAAACCCAATCGAGGGAATCAGTCAAGCTGAAAATGGCAATGTTGTTGTTAGTTTGCCTTCCGATGCCAAAGGTAATGTCACATTGACTGTTGGAAGCAAAAACTATACTGTACCTGTTGTTAACGGTACTGCTGTTGTTAACGTCACTGACTTGCCTAATGGAACATATCCTGCAACCTTGACCTACTCCGGAGACGGCAAGTACGATTCCATGACAAGCAACATGGATGTTACAGTTAAAAACTCAAACGTCACCGTGGTTATCGAAGCAAGTGATAAAGTGGCATTCATTAACGAAACCATTCAAATACCTGTAATCGTTAAAACCAGTCTCGGAGACCTGTTGTCTGGTGAAGTAACCGCATTATATGACGGTTTGGAAATGGATAGTCGTAAATTGGAAAACGGCCAAGCAACATTCAGCCTGCAAGTGCCGGACATTCCATATAAGTTCGAGATGACCTTCAAGTATGGAAACTACACTAAAACCATTCAAATCGAAGTAGTGGATCCTAAAAAACCGATTGGTGGAATCACACAGCCTGGAAACGGCACTGACTCCGTGATTGTTAATCTGCCATCCGATGCCAAAGGCAATGTCACTGTAACCGTTGGCGGTAAAAACTACACTGTGCCAGTGGTAAACGGCACTGCAGTCATCGACATCAATGACCTGCCGAATGGGGAGTATCCTGCAACCGTAACCTATTCAGGCGACGGCAAATATGATGGAATGACTCAAGACATTAAAATAACAGTCAAGAACTCCAAAGTAAACCCAGTCTACAGGATCACCGGAGGCAAAGACATCAAAGTAATCTACAGTGGAAAGGCAACCTACAAGGTTCTGGTAACCAAGGACGGCAAGGCTGTTGTCGGTGAATACGTCACCATCAGCTACAACGGCAAAAACGTTAAGGTAAAAACTGATGCGAAAGGATATGCAAGCTTAAAACTCGACACAATGGTAAAGGTTAAAACCTACACTATCAAAGCAACATATAATGGTGCATCAGCCACTAACAAGGTTAAAATCGCACAATTGATCAAGGCATCCAACAAGAAGGTTAAAAAGTCCAAGAAAGTCACTAAGATCAAAATCAAGCTGAAAAAAGTAAACGGCAAGTACATTAAAAAGAAAACCCTTAAAATCAAGTTCAACAAGAAGACCTACAAGGTTAAAACCAACAAGAAGGGTGTTGCAACTTGGAAGGTTAAAAAGTCAATGCTCAAGAAATTGAAAGTGGGCAAAAAGGTTAAATACACTGTGACTTACGGAAAAGCGACCTTGACCAAGAAGTTAACCATTAAAAAATAGGGAATCATCCATTCCCCTATCTTTCTTTTTTTTCACACCGAAACCATTGTCACTGCGCAGCCAATCAAATCTATTTTTTTAAATAATATAAGCAACATAATAATAGTATTATAAACTAACTATTTAGGTTGGGATTAATTTTGTTTGAATCATTAAAAAAGAAATTTTCACGAACCAGTGAGAAGCTGGAAGAGGAACTAATAGAAGAAGCAGAAGCAGAAGACAACCTTCAGGAGGAATCCGGTTCAAGATTCTCATTCTTCTCATTCGGAAGAAAAAAGGAGGAAGAAGAGGAAAAAGAAGAGGAGGAAGAGGAAAACCTTCTTCCGGAACCTGAAGAAGAGGAAAGTGAAGCAACACAAACAATCGAAGAGGAAACACCTGTTGAGGCTGAAGAGGAAGCTAAGGAAGAGAAGAAATCCGGCTTCTGGAGTTTCGGCAGGAATAAGGATGAGGATAAGGCTGAAGATGAGGCTGAAGAAGTCGAAGAGGCTGAAGAGGAAGCAAAAGAGGAGAAGAAATCCGGCTTCTGGAGTTTCGGCAGGAATAAGGATGGGGATGAAACAGAAGAGGAGGCTGAAGAAGTCGAAGAGGCTGAAGAGGAAGCAAAAGAAGAGAAGAAATCTCACTTCTGGAGCAGGAACAAGAAGGATAGTGAAGACAAGAAAGATGTCTCCGCTGACGGCGAGGCAAAAGGCGGAATATTCTCCTTCGTTCGTGAAAAAACCATCCAGGAAAAGCACGTTGAGGACATACTCTTCGAGCTTGAAATGGAACTCCTCCAAGGGGACGTTGCAATGGAAGTTGCAACCGAGGTCGTTGAAAGCGTAAAGGACAATCTTGTCGGAAAGAAAATCAAAAGAAGCAACGACATAACTGAATACACTTACTACGCGCTCAAGGATGCAGTAGAGGAAATCATCTCAATTCCAGGCAAATCCATGACTGAAATGATTGAGGAGAAAAAATCCCAAGGCGAACCGCTGGTCGTCATGTTCGTCGGAATCAACGGTACAGGCAAGACCACCACTATCGGTAAGCTCGCAAACTACTACCTTAAGAAGGGATACACTCCAGTCATAGCCGCATCAGACACATTCCGTGCAGGAGCAATCGAACAGGTGACCCATCACGCAGACAACGTCGGGGTTAAAATCATCAAGCACCAGAAAGGCTCAGACCCTGCCGCTGTGGCATTCGATGCAGTTGAGCATGCAAGGGCCCAAGGCAAGGAACTGGTCCTAATCGACACTGCAGGAAGGATGCAGACCAACATCAACCTCATGGATGAGATGAAGAAAATCAAGAGGGTATCCAAACCTGACCTTGTAATCTTCGTCGGAGATGCCATTACAGGTAACGATGCAACCGAACAGGCCCGTAAGTTCAACGAGGCAATCGACATCGACGGTGTAATACTCACCAAGGCCGATGCGGACAGCAAGGGTGGAGCATCACTCTCCATCGGCTACGTAATCCAGAAGCCAATCATGTTCCTCGGTGTAGGTCAGGGATATGATGACATCATGGAATATGATCCTGAATGGATGCTCAACCAGCTCTTCTCCGAAGAGGATGAGGCGGCTTTACTAGAGGAGTAGAGGATGAAAATAAAACACGTGCTGCTGATAGTGCTTGTAATACTGGTGATAATCGCCGTATGGGCAACAGTGTTCAACGGCAATGATTCACAGGAGGTCAAGATGGCCGATAAGGAAAACGTATCCGTCGCAGTGACAGGGGACGTCATGTTTGCAAGGAAAATGCCCAATGTGTTGAGCATGGACTCCTCACCATTCAACGGGGTCAGCGACGTCACATCCAATGTTGATTTGCTGCTGGTGAACTTTGAAAACGCAGCAACAGCCACCGGCGATGCGCTTAAGGGCGATGTGCCGTTGAAATGCGACCCGAGCTATGTTCCATTATTGAAGGCGAACAACCTGACGGTGGCCGGCCTGGCAAACAATCACGCACTTGATTATGGAGTGCAGGGAATGAAGGACACTATCCAGAACCTCAAGGACAATGACATCACACCAATGGGAGCCGGTGAAAACGAGGATCAGGCTCACCAGGCAGTGGTCAAGGAGGTCAACGGGCGCAAGATCACAATCCTGAACTACATGGACTCCGAGAACTTCGCAGAATACTCCTACGATTCAATGCCATATGCAAACGGTTCAAACCCAGGATACTCAGCATACGACTCAGAGGATGCAAAGGCGCAAATCAGTGAAAACAATGATTCAGACATGATAATCGCCTACATGCACTTCGGAAATGAGTACTCCAACTCCCCGAACGAGAACCAGGAAAAAATCGCCCATGAACTCATCGACTACGGTGCAGACATTGTTATAGGCTCACACCCTCACGTCACACAGGGAATAGAAATGTACAATGGCAAGCCAATCTTCTACAGTCTTGGAAACTTCATATTCGACCAGTCCAACACTGCAACACACTCCGCTTACTTCGTTAAGATAGACCTCGTCGCTAACACAGGAGAGTGCACAGTCTATCCGATTTACATTTCAAACTATCTTCCTCAGCACATGAGCCCTGAAGATGGAAGCTCCCTTTTAGGCGGATTATCCCCTCAATGCAGTCAAATGAAAATCACCGATGAGGGAACAGGCAAATTAACTTTCAATTTAACTGATGGCTGATGCTGTCAGTTAAACTTATTCCATTTTTAATTTTAAACATGTTTAAGCAAATGATATTAGCCTCATTAATCATCAATTTACCTAACTTAAATTCAAGTTACATGAGCTTATTATTCTAATTTTTATAATATTTATTCTTTTAAACATGATTATAATATATTTTTAACTGATTTTCAAGGATTTAACCTTGTATAAAGTGATTTATTTATTAAAAAGATTTATATATGTTTTTTCATATAACCTTAAAGTAGGATGGTGAAAGAATTTCGATTAAAAAAATGATATTCATAGTGTCCGCAATCACAATAATGCTTGCCATTATGGGTGCAGCAAGCGCCTATGGCGAGGTGAACGGGACACAGGAAAACTTGTCTGAAATGCCAGTTGATGGGGGCATTTTAGATGAAACCGATCAAAGCCAAATAGGTGAAAATCAAACGGAACCGATAAAAACATCACTTGAAAGCGATGACGATACGGTGGTTAAGGGAAATGAAGTGTCAGTTAGACTGACTGATGAAAACGGCACTGGAATCGCAAACAAGACCATTACAGTTGAACTCAACAAGAAATCAACCAAAATCCAGACTGGAGATGACGGTGTCGCCAAATACAAGGTTAATGTCAATCAGGGAACATACACTATCAAGTACTCATTTTCCGATGACGCTTATGCTCAAAGCAGCCTTTCAAAGGAGCTCCTGGTCGTATCCACAACAGTCTCCAAGATCAAGGGCTCAGACTACACCGCATACCTCGGAGCGGCCAACACCTTCACGGTCACATTGACAGTGGGCGGAATGCCGTTGGAGGGAAGGGAAGTGACCTTCAAGATGGCTGGAAAAACAATGGTCAGGAAAACAAACTCCAAAGGAAAGGCCACTTTAAGCATCAAGGACGTTTCCCGGGCAATATACACAATCACCTACACTTACGCCGGCGAGGACAACATCAAGCAGTCAACAGGCACAAGCAAGATAACAGTCAAGAAAGGCGTGCCAATCAAGATTACAAAATATTATTCTAAAATCTACAGGAAGAAGCAAAGCGGAAAGTTCAAGGTCAAGGTAGTAGACGTGAGAGGCAAGGCATTGGCCAAAAAGAAGGTCACATTCAAAATCAACAAGAAAACCTACACAAAAAAGACTGACAAGAACGGCATCGCCACAATCACCATCAAGCTCAAGACAGGCTCATATAAGGTGAAGGCATCCTGCGGCAAAACATCAACCTACAATAAGGCATCAAAAACCTATAAAATCAAGGTCAAGCCAAAGCAGGCAAGAAACAATGGAATGTGGCTATTGTCAACAGACATGAATAAAGTCGACTTCGACAAGCTCAAGAAATACGGCTTCAAGCACATATTCCTCAACGCCAAGGCCATTGAACGCTACGGCAAATCCCATGTCGAGTCATGGATAAAGGAATCCAAGGCCCATGGAATCAAGGTTCACCTGTGGATGCAGGTCTTCTACAAGTCAAACAAATGGTTCAACCCAATCAAGAAGGGCAAGATCAACTACAAGCTTATAAATGAACGGGTCAAGGAAGCCAAGAAACTCGCCAAGGTCAAGGGAGTCAGCGGAGTGCATTTCGACTACGTGAGGTATCCTGGAAACGCCTACAAGTATGATGGTGCCGTCAAGGCGGTGAACACCTTCATCAAGAAGGCGACAAAAGCGGTTCATAAGGTGAACAAGAAAATCATCCTCTCCGCAGCCGTCATGCCCGAGCCGTCAAGCATGAAGAAGTACTATGCCCAGGACATTCAGACAATGGGCAAGTACCTTGATGCGATACTGCCGATGGTGTACAAGGGCAACTACCATGCGGGACACTCCTGGATCAAGTGGGTGACCAAGACATTCTCCAAGCAATCCAAGAAAGCCAAGATATGGACCGGCCTTCAAACCTACAAGTCAGACGCATCACTCAAGAAGCTGCCGGCCAAGGAACTGATGGGAGATGCCGATGCAGCTGCGCTAGGCGGAGCATACGGTGTGATACTCTTCAGGTACGGGCTTTTCAACTACATTAACTTCAACGAGGTATAGAGATGAAAAAACTATTATTATTAATATTCATAACGTTGGCACTGTCCATAACGGCAGTGTCAGCCACAGACAACATCACTGAAGTCATAAGTGATGGAGACGATGAAATCATGGCCCAGGAGGTACCAATCACTGAGGAGATAATCAGTGAGGAGGCTCAAGAGGAACCTGTTCAATCAACAGTCCAGAACGAACCGGTAAGCGCCAACGAGTCCAGTGAGGAGCCAGTCAAGACAACCTCAAAAATCACCACCTCCAACGTAAATGGCTACACAACATTCACAAGCACGCTCAAAATCAAGCTCACATCAAACAACACTGCACTCTCATCAAAGCCGATAAAGATAGTGCTCAACGGCGTGACATACAACAAAAACACCGACAAGAACGGTGAAGTCAGCCTAAACGTCAACCTCAAGAAGGGAACATACACCGCCCAGATAACATATGAAGGCGACAATCAAACCACTCCCGCCTCAGCCTCATCCAGAATAACAATCAACGAGGCAGTAAAGACCAAGCTGAAGCAGGGCGACAAGGACATCAACTACCGTCAAGGCTCAAAATGCCTGTTCTACGTGAAGCTGGTTAATTCCAATGGCAAGGCCATAAAGAACCAGTACGTCACAATAAAGGTCAACGGCAAAACCTACAAGGTAAAGACAAACAAGTACGGAAACGCCAAAATATTCCTTAAGCTCAAGAAGGGAACATATAAGGTCAAGTACTCATTCAAGAAAACCTCACCGTACCTTTCATCCTCCGGCTCATGCAAGATAAAGGTGAAATCCAAGATGGGCAAGGGAAACGGGTACTGGCTATGGTCAAGCCATATGAACAGCGTAAGCCTTAAAAAACTATCCAAGAAGGGAACCAAGCAAATATTCCTCCACGTCCATGCGATAGCACTCTACGGCAAGGGATCCGTGGTGTCATTCATCAAGAAAGCCCATAAGCATGGCATGAAAGTTCACCTCTGGATGCAGGTATGCTACTCCAACGGAAAATGGGTAAGGCCGATCAATGAGAAAAACAAGATTAAATACGGCTTTTTAAACGGCAAGATCAATGAAGCAAAAAGATACGCCAAGATTAAGGGAGTGGACGGTATACACTTCGATTACGTGCGCTTCGGCGGAACAGCCCACCTCTACAAGGACCCTAACCGTGCAATCAACTACTTCATGAAAAAGGCATCAACTCAAATCCACAAGATTAGGCCTAACTGCATAGTATCGGCGGCGCTTATGCCCGAGCCGAAAATGATGACCTACTATTACGGTCAGGACGTTTCAACAATAAGCAAATACGCTGACGTGTTGCTGCCGATGGTTTACAAGGGCAATTACCATAAGCCAACCAAGTGGATAACCTCCGTGACCAAGACATTCACCAAGCAGTCCAACGGCGCCCAGGTGTGGACCGGCTTGCAGTCATACCATTCAGACAACAACGCAAAGAAACTGACCCAATCCAGCCTCCTGAAGGATGCAAAGGCCGCTAAAAAGGGCGGAGCATATGGCGTGGTGCTTTTCCGTATTGGAATAAGCTGCAACTTCAATTTCCTGAAAGCCAAATTCTAGATATTTGGCTTTCCACATTCACTTTTTTTTAAGCATTATTGCCTTCACTTTGAAAAATTCTTATCACTCTTCAATTTTGATTTTACTTCATAATATTGATTTAATAAATTATTATTTAATGTATTCTTATCAATATTGTATATAATTGAAATATTGTCCATTATTTGGAATATAATGTAGTATGTGCATGTAAACAAATTTGCAATTTCCGGAAATTCGGGAGGAAAATATGTAAAAACAAAAAAAGCAACTAGGATGCACTTGATAAAGGTTTTAGTCAAGGTAAGTTTGCAATGGCCCTTAAACTTAAAAAAGAAATAGGCATTAGGGAATCCGCCAGAATCAGTGGCTTTTCCGTTCGAGAACTTGAAAACGGATAACTTTTTTTACCATTTCCTCTTGGACAATGCCTTCAGTCGCTTCTTTTCCAAATCCTTTTTCTTATCTGACTGGTACTGCCTGTTCTGTCGGGTGGTGGTTGTCTCATTGTTCCTCATGACTGTCACAAGGTCGATGCTGTTGTTGCTGCAGGCCATGAGTATTCTGATTTCCTTATAATCCTTGTTCAATGGGGCTTCATACACTACAGCATACTTGTCAGCTTCAACATGCTCCCAACTGATTGGCTCCTCTTCCATGAGGCAATCAACAATGTATTCTCTTTTTATGCCGTTGTCGGATAGTCTCTGGAGGAAGTGCCTGTTTTCAAAGCACCAGTTTATGCTTGCGGTGTCGCCCATTAGAAATTTGTCAAAAACATTCATTAATATTTTATATGTAATAAGTAACATAAATAACCTTATGAGTGAACAGAAAGCACAATGGGATTCGTCTATAGCATTCATTTTTGCTATGATTGGGGCGGCAGTTGGTCTTGGAAACATCTGGCGTTTTAGTTATGTGCTTTATTCTAACGGTGGAGGGTCATTCTTCATCCCTTACCTTATCGCTATTGCTATCATGGGAGTCCCATTCTTAATACTAGAATATGGTGTGGGATTCTCGTTCAAGGAATCTTTCTCGAAGATAATGAACAAAATCAATCCGAAGTTCGAGATTATAGCTTGGATTTTGGTGTTATTCGTATTTGTAGTCACAATATATTACATGGTCATCCTGAGCTGGGACCTCGTGTATCTCGGGTCAAGCTTCACGTTCAGCTGGGGAACAAACGCAGCAAACTACTTCGTCAGCACTGTCGGGGGAAGCTCAAACCTGTCAAATGCAAGTTTCCTGCTTATACCAACAACCGTTGGCGTGCTCCTATTATGGGTGGTTTTATGGTTCATCTCACATAGGAATGTTGACAAGGGAATAGGTATGGTGTCTAAAATCCTGATTCCTGCATTGTTCATAATCATGGCGTTCATAATCATCTACGCATTGACACTGCCTGGTGCGGGACTGGGTGTTTCAACACTCCTGTCACCTGACTGGGGTAAATTGACTGACGTCAACATTTGGCTTGCAGCATTCGCACAGATCATCTTCTCATTGAGTATGGGTCAGGCAATCGCACTGACATATGCAAGCTACCTTCCGGAAAACTCAAAGCTAATTGACAACGTGCTAATCGTGGTTGCATCCAATTCACTGTTTGAGATATGTACCGCTTTCGGAGTGTTCTCAATACTCGGTTACATGTCACACATCTCCGGAACCCCGATGGTACAGCTGATTACGGAAGGAACTGGACTCATATTCATCGTGTTCCCGATGATTTTCAACATCATGGGTCCGATCGGCCGTGTACTCGCACCGCTGCTCTTCCTTGCAATACTCTTTGCAGGAATTACATCAGCACTCGGGTTCTTCGAGCCTATGCTCAACTCAACCGGTGACAAGCTTGGATGGTCACGTACAAAAACAGCCACAGTATTGTCCATTATCGGATGCATCTTTTCATTGATATTGACAACCGGTATCAGCAGCTACCTTGTGGGAATCATCGACTCATTCGTAAACGAGTTCGGCATACTTTTATTAATAGGTATCCAGTGTATAATATTCGCATGGTTCTATGGTGTGGATCATTTCATTCCTGCACTCAACGAGTGCTCAACATTCAAGGTCGGCACAATATGGTCATTCGTAATCAAGTACCTGCTTCCTGTCGTATTGATAGTGATGTGGGCCATAGGTATCGTTCAGCTGTTCTCAACCGCTAAGCAGTTCGAGATAATGATCGACGTGATAATCATAGTTGCAGTCATGGTTGCTGCGGTTGTGTTGACAAAAATAAAACCAAGGGCAAATGATGAATAGTCATTTGCTTAACTTACTCTTTTTTTAATAATTCTTATATGCATCATATCCCGCATAGGCATGATAGGCGGTGTTTATAAGGCTTCCCGCAGGATTGTTCATGAAAAACCAGATGAGAATGTGCAGGGCGACCGCTCCAGCAAACAATGCCATTGCCTTTTTACTGTCGCTGCATAGGTACTGGCCGAGGCCGGGGATTATGAATGAGAATATTGCGTTTCTTAATGAGTTTTCAGTCATGGATTATGCTATGTCTTCTATGCTATTTATTTTTTATATATTTCCAATGTAAATTATTTTTAACTTCATTCATTTTTTTTAATAAATTATGAATTTATTCCATTTTAAGATTAAATAATAATACATTTATAATATTTTATAGGAAAATATTAATGATTATTCAATTATTAAAATAATCTAAAATGAGTATTTGTACATAAATTAAATATTTTGGAGGAGTTACTATTGAGAAAAAATCGACGATTATACTGGTCTGTATGATTTTCGCATTCCTAGTTTGCATGACTGCAAGTTTTCAGCTACTGACTTGGATATGCAACTGAATATTGCAGACGATGATGTAATATCAATTGATGAAAACTTAAATGAACAATCATCACAAGAGACTAATGAATAAAATGACAATCTCAGTGTTGTCGATGACGGCAAGATCGCACCTGAAGGTGAAATCATTGACATCACAGCCAACGGAGTGCATTATGTTGCTAAAGTGGACAAGAACGGTTATGCAAGTCTTAAAATCACTTTGCTTCCTAAAAAATACACTATAACTGCTGAATATAAAGGATTCAAGACATCAAATAAGCTGGTTGTCAAGCAGACACTCAAGGTTGTCAAGAAAACCATCAAGGTCAAGAAGGGCAAGAAGATAACCATCAAGGCCACCCTCAAATGGGCCAACGGCAAGGTCATCAAGTTCAAGTTCAAGGGCAAGACCTACAAGGCCAAGACCAACAAGAAAGGACTTGCAAAGGTAGTTATCAAGAAGAAGACAGTCCTCAAAAAGCTTAAGAAAGGCAAGACCTACAAGGTTAAGGTGACCTATTCTGTCAAGCACAAGTTCTGCAACGGCTATCAGACAGTCAACAATGTCGTCAAGTGCAAGGTGAAAATCAAAAAATAAGGAGTGATGCTCCTTATTTTCCCTTTTCTTTTTTTCAAAACAAAATCAATACCACAATGCTTACTTTTATGACTAATTATTTTAATAGTATTGTTAAATTCATATTGAATAATTGAGCATTGAATGAATTATTTCAATGTTTTATCATTTTCAAAACCAATCGTTTCATGGCACTATATACCAAAAGCTATTAAAAAGCAATTTTCATAAAATAGTTAACATTATCTTATATGAAAATCAATAGTTAACCAAGGAGAAGAGCATGAAAACCGATAAACTAATTATTCTACTGGCAATGCTTGCAATAATATGCCTCGCGTCACATGCATATGCCGAAAATAACATTGACTACTCAAACAACTCCACCAACATAACATTCGAAGGGGTGGAATTCACAATACCTGAAGGATTCGGACAATTGAAAGACCACGAGGACTACAATGACCTCGGCTCCGACGGCAGCACCTGCTTTTACATGAACGAGGCAAAAGGGGAAATCCAAATCACAGTAATATCAGACTGGATGGGAATGAGCCTGGATGAGCTGTACAAGGACGGGGCAACAAAAACCCATATCAACGGTCATAAGGGATGGAACTACACTGAAGATGGCCTTCACTACTTCGCATACGTTCACAATGACAATGGAATACTGGTGGGAGTCACCAATGAAACAAGACTCTTCGAAGTAATATTATAATCTATTTTTTTTAAAACAAGCTCGTGTTAAGCCTAAAGGAAAGGATGGATCCTTTAGGACTTAAACTAAAAAAATTTTTTTTAGTGCAACACGGGAATGTGTTACAATAATTAGTTAGTCGAATGTCTTATTTAAAGATATAATTATTTTTATATGCCTAAAAATTGTCCTAAATTGTCCGTTTCCTAATTAAAGGTATATTGTAATTTATTTTTTCAAAAATTTTTTAAACGATGAATGCTAAATTCAAGATTATGAAAATCAAAATCATAATCACTCTACTGATAATCGTAGGTTTCATGGGTTTTGTTCATGCAGAACCATTCACCCCAACAAACGGGACATTCGCATTCCAGGAAGTTGACATTCATGAAATCAACGGAATCAACTTCACCATCCCGACAAAATATAACATGACCCATGAGGGTTACGGTGAAATGGACTTCAAGGGCGATTTCGACAAGATCAAAATCAAGGTCACAGACAACGGCAAAATCAAGAAGGTGAAATCCGACAAGTCCAAAAACATCTCCTCAGGAAAGTCAATGCTCGGATCCGTTAAAGGATACCTTGTCAACAAGAACGGAACATACACATTCTCATACAGGGAGGATGGCAAGCTAGTGGTCATCAAATCAACCAACATGCCGCTGATGATCGGTGCAATCGGCAAGGATTAAATCAATGCAAATGATTAGTCCTCAGCAATACTCGATAATTAAAATAATTGCAATCTAATTGCATAGTCAATGTAATGTTTTCCTTTCAAAAAACTTATTTTAACATGTAGCTATAAACAATTAATCACCTAACATTAAAGGTGATTCAAATGAACAAGAAGGTACTGGTGATACTAAGCCTGCTCGTTATAATGGCAGGCACAAGCATTATATATGCCGCAAGCAATGAAAACACCGTGCAGGTGGATGAATTTGAATTCAACATTCCGGATGGATTCGTTGAAAACGTCACAGCCGAAGCGGTGAACGAGAAAACATCATCCGGCGGAGTCGAATACACCTACTGTCAAAAGCTCTTCGAAAAAGGCTTGTTTGAGGCAATATCCATACTAGTGGCAGAATATGGCGGATACGAAGTGACAGACGAAATCGTAAGCGCAATGGGTGGAGAAAAAACAACAATCAACGATGTCGACGGTTACCTGGGCAATGAAAGCGGAATATTCATATTCAGCTACCCTAAAGAAGGCAAGCTCGTTACAATAACCGCAACCGATAAGGAACTTTTCGACGAAATCGTGATAAAGGAATAAGTTATTTAAGCACTTATTACCAATAGTATTAAATATGGATTTCAACAAAAAGACAATAATTATCCTTCTGGTGATAATCGCCGCACTCTTGATAGTGGGTGCAGCGGCCGCAAAAGGGGACACAGGCTCCAAAACCAAGAAGGTCACAGTCAAAATCCACAACTTCCAGCCGGCAGTGCTATGGGGGCCTAAGGCCGTCAAGTTCAAGAACGGCGATGCAGTGGCGGGTTATGTGACCTACACAGGCAACATGCAGTTCGACAAGGGAACAGGCGTGACAGCATGGTATCTTGGAAGCGGAATCGACGGGGACATCGAGCCCCACCACACCAAGTTCGTAAAGGCGAAGTTCTTCTTCAAGAACAAGAAGGGTAAGGTAAAGACAAAAACCGTTAAGGGAACAGGTGCCCACATAAGCACCAAACTCATCAAGGGATACACTCCATACAAGGCCACCGTATGGTACAAATCCTACTAAAAAACTTATTTTTCGGGGATGAAATCCCCTCAAACCATTTTTTAAAAGGTTTCATGGAATTCTGGGCGAAAGTTGTCTGGGAGTGTAATATTGCTTTTAGAGTGAAAAATTGCACTGGATATGAAAAATTGTCATTATATAAACTTATTTTACTTATTAGAGTTTTGTTATAACTTAAAAGTTAATTTTAAATAATTTAAAAGATATATTATTTAATCAGGTAAATTAGAGAGGTTTTTAAAATGTCAAGATTTCAGGAAGACATGATATTTAAAAACGTCAATGAAGACGATGCAAGAATATTTCTAGATATTCTGGGTAAAAAATCTAAAAAAGTCAAGATAATGACAACCGAGCTGCGACAACTCGACCCTGCAACATTTGTCCCGGATATAATTTTGGAATTGGATGATGAGATACTGATAATAGAACTCCAATCAACAGAAGTTGGAAAAAAACATCATCAAAGATTCCATATATATGTGGCAATATCAGACTATAAATTCGATGGAATGGGAAAGGAAGTGAATCTATGTGTTTTTACTACTGTCGAGGAGTCAAAAAAGGTCCATTACTATGTGAACAAGGATAATACATTCACTTATGAAATAATTGGCCTGTCAGAATATGACAGTGATGAAATTATTAATACTATTAACGACAAAATAAAAAGCAATAATGAAATCACTGAAAAAGAGTTAATACTATTCGCTTTAGTGCCAATCATTGAAAAAACAGGTGATATTGACGGATATGTAGAATATGTTGTTAACACATTGCTGGAATTGAATGGATTGGCACCTTCAATCAAGGCATTGGCTTATGGGATTGAATGGTTAATTGTGGACAAATTTGTTAATGACGAACAAACAAGAAATATCTTGTGTGATAGATTGGGTGATAGAATGAGCTTAATTCATGAGTATGGAGAAAATAAAGAAAATAAGATTGTTAGAAATCTACTTAAATCTGGAATGAGTGCTGAAGTGATTGCTAAACGTGCTGAAGTTCCATTAAGTAGGGTTAAAGCTATTGAAAGACAATTGAAATCAAAAAAATAATACATTTTCTTCAAGTTGTTATGGATATTTTAACATTATTTGTAAGAATTATCCGGTTTCTTCAAGCCGGTGGCGTTCAAAGAATAAAACATGATTGAGAAATCAGTTCATATCTGGTTTGAGAGTATGTGACTTCCAAATCTGCTAAAATTCCATTAAACAGGGTTAAATCCACTAATAATAAAAAAATAAGTTAAAAGAATGGATTCATTCATCAATTCTTTTAATGAACTTTGCAGGATTTCCCGCAACAATCGCATTGTCCGGAACGTCCTTTGTCACAACGCTTCCTGCACCGACAATACTGTTCTCGCCGACTGTCACGCCAGGAAGTATTGTGGCGGCAATTCCAATCCATGCGTTCTTCTTGATATGGATCGGCTTGGCATAGGTTCCGCTCCTGTTTTCAGGGTTGAAGTCATGGTTCAGGGTTGTCAGGTTCACCTTAGGCGCTATGAAAACCCCGTCCTCAAGGGTTATTCCACCCCTATCCATGAATGTGCACAGCTGCTGGATTACAACGCCTTTCCCGATGCTTATGTTCTTGCCGTAGTCCACATAGAATGGGGGCATGAAAAAAACTGACTCGTCAACATCCTTTCCGATGATTCTGCTTAGGTATTCAAGGTTCTCCTCTTTGGTATGGACTCCTGAGTTGAGTTCACGGCACAGGCCCATTGTCTCCAGTATTATTTCCAAAATCTTTTCATATTCCTGATCATCTGTTGAAATCAGCTCTCCGGCAAGTTCTCTTTCAAAAATGTTCATGGTAATCACGGGTAATAGTTTTCAATTCTGAACATATGTAAATTATGTTACATTCATATGGGACAATTGAATAATTCACAAAAGCACAAGTGTGCACATGCATCAACACGCCTAGTCGCACTTCAAAAACACCTATTTTAAATGAAGACAAATATTAGTTTAGGCAATGTCCGGATTTGCCTGGAAATCCTACTTAAAATTATTTGTTCAAGATTGGGAACATTATCGATTTTAAATGGGATTTTTATCGAAAAAGATCTTTTTCCTGGTAAAAAAAATTAAGAAGGGGTTAGATGATGCGAGAAAGAAAAGTTGATAAGCCATTCAATTTCGGATACACAATCATGAACAATGAATATCCGAAAGAACTGCACAACTGTCTAAAAGTTCCAGGAATTTTCAGGAAAAAAGTAAACAATAAAGTATATTTAAAGGATGGAATCATGGGGGAAATGGATAGCTCTTATATAGTTGACCCGGATTATAAGCAGATTTTCGAGCCGATGGTGGCGAATGGTGAGCATCAATCCACACCGGTCGATGAAAATAAGATTCGGATGATAAGCAAATATGGAATTCAGCAGATACATGATGAGAACATGCCTCAATTCTCATTTGTTGCTTCACACATTCCAAAAGAAAAACATGTGCAGTCCCATTGCCGTTCTCTCTCAGATATTGTTAGGCCATACTTCCTAGACCTTGGCGAGGAGGATAATAAGAAAAGATTAAGTATGGTGAAGAATATACTTAAAGAACAAGGCACATTCAGTAATGAAGATGCATTGAATCTTGGAATAATTGCGTTATTTGCTCCTAGGAACATTGCCTGTGAGGTAACTGAGGAAGTCGTGGAGATATATGCTGAGATTTCAGGTCAGTTGTCTGCAAAAATGGAATTCACATTGTATTCTGTTTTAAGGGCAATGGTGGATGCATACTTCGATGATGAAGAAGATTTCAACAGGGTGATGACTATCATGAACGAAAACACTACTGAAGGAACTGTTGAAAAAATTGAGTCACTTGATTTTTTCAAAAACAAAGTTAAAGAAGTTGAAGAAATTAATATTAGGGCCAATGATAGGATTAGCAAACTTGAAGCGGTCAATCATAATGCCAATGATAGGATTAGCAAACTTGAAGCGGTCAATCATAATGCTAATGATAGGATTAGTCAACTTGAAGAAGCTAATTCTACTCTCCAGGAAGAAATTTTCAGGTTAAAAAAGCAGTTGGCCAGCAAATAGGAATGCTGATTATCAGTATTCCTGTTCTATCTTTTTTTAGTATGTTTCATACGAAATACTGTAGTTTCGGTTTGATGTTTGTTATTCCCTTTGCAAATGATGATTTGAAATTATATCCCATGCCATATTCAAGAATTAAGAAAGGCACTGCCAATACCAATATTGCTGTAATGTAGGGGATGTAAAATGCCCCTCCTCCATTTGAGTATAGGACATAAGGGTATCTCCAAATGTTTCCCAAACCCACTGCCGAACCGATCATGGCCAGAATGAAGGACATGTTGCTGCTCCACTGGTTTTTTTCTTTTGACATTTAACGCTTCCTTAACAATAGTTAATGTTATGTTACATTTTTCATTTAAATGTTGGCTTTTATTCAATCAAAAGACGTTTGGGCGCTTTCAACATCTTGGTGTGGGTGAATATTTTATGAATCGATGGTGTTTTAAAAAAAAAGAAAAGGTGAGGATTTAAAGAATCCTCAAAAAGTTTTTATCTTGCTTTTACATAGCATTTTGCAGTGTTCTTAAGTGTTTTGCCGTTTACTTTTGCCTTGTAGGTAAAGGTTGCCTTGTACTTCTTGCCTTTCTTAAGCTTCTTGATTACTTTCTTAGGCACTTTGAATGTTGCAATTCCTTTCTTGTTGGTTTTTGCCTTGTAGGTCTTGCCCTTGAACTTCAAGTAAACTCGTTTCTTCTTAAGGACTTTCTTGCCTTTGAGTTTGACTTTAATTTTAAGTTTCTTGGCTGTCTTTTTAACTTTCACTGTCTTTTTAACAGGTTTGACAATGGATTTGACTGTCACCTTGTTTTTAGTGGTGAAACCCTTATATGTTACAGTGATAGTGTGTTTTTTAGCAGTTAAACTTAACTTAAGGGTGGCATAACCGTTTTTGTCTGTTTTAACAGAGTAGGTCTTGCCTCCAACATTCATGCTAACGACTTCTCCTGCTCCAACATAGCTTCCGTCATCACCTGCAATCCTGACCTTATAGTTGGCATTGTCAGCGAAGTAGATGCTCATGTCCTTGTTTTCAGTGATTCTTGGGACTATCTTGAGGTTAGTCAACTTGTACTCATCGGTTACTGGGTTGACGATTGCAATTGCATAATCTCCTGCAGCCAGCTTATTGTTGAAGTTAAAGACTCCGTTGGAATCTGTTTGGACAGTGAATGTGTTTGTGTCAACCTTGATTGTCACATTTGCGTTTGCAAGCGGTAATCCGTTGGCATCATACAGTTTTGCGGTATAATCCAATCCGCTGTTGTATCCTCTGGTCATGTCGTAAGCCTCAATAGTTGCCTTGCGGGTTACGGTGAATGACTTGTTCATTGAATCATAATTGTCATCGCCGCTGTAGACAACGGTAACATTATTGGATCCAACAGTCAAGTCTTTGACAAGGATATTTGCGCTTCCATTGGTTAAGTTAACGACTTGTGACAATTTGCCGTTCACATATACGCTCACGTTTCCACTAGCGTCTGAAGGTAATCTGAACTCCAGTAAAGGTGCGCCTGTAGTCTCGTTTGCAAATTCAATGTCGACTTCTGATTTTGCCTTGGAAACATTGAATGTTGTGGAGTCTGTTCCTGAGTAGTTGCCGTCTGTAACTGTGACATTGGCAGCATGGTCACCTACAGTCAAGCCACCAACAGTGAAGCTTGCACTACCATTTTTGACATGTACAGTGTATGGTGTGTTATCAACGTAAACCAAGTATTCCCTGTCGACATCTGCTTTGATTATGATGTTGGCATTGGTGCCGTAGGTTATGTTTTCGACGGTGACTTTGGCATTTGTTTGTTTGATTGCTACGTTGAATGTTGTGGAGTCTGTTCCGGAGTAGTTGCCGTTTGTAACTG
>NZ_CACYJE010000014.1 GCF_902774605.1 uncultured Methanobrevibacter sp. | reverse complement strand
ATTTAGATGATGATGAGGACATCGAAGAGGATTTAGACGATGATTTGGGTGATGATTTGGGTGATGATGAAGACATCGATGATGATTTGGATGATGACTTGGACGAATATAATGACACTGACTTGGATATCAACATGTCCGACTATGACTATCTTGAATTCAAAATCCTTAGATACCTTGAAAAATATGGAAACTGCACAGATGAAAACTGGACAAGCTCAGAAAGATTCATAAATGACTACCAATTATACCTGAAAAACCCCTCAAACTACACATTAAACGAAAGTGCGGAAGGATATCAAACATACTTGAAGATATATGATTCAATAACCTCCACATTCAAGGACTACAATATAACTGAAAACGAAACAGAATACTTGAAATTCCTGATAATATTCTACCTGAACAATTATGGTAATGTAAGTGCAAACTATACATGGAATGAAACCGAAGACGGGTTCGATTACTTCAACCCCTGGGTTTTGGATACTTGCATACTGGGATTAGCATCATACAAATGCAATGTCTCAAACTATCATAATGCTTTAGGAAACTTGAATAATGCATTCAGCGCAGTTTTAACCAACAGCACGGATGTTAATATCACTTCAACCGGTGATGTTGAGTATATTGCTCCTCCGGCACATCATGATGATTATGGCTGGGACAATATTCTAGTGTTGGCATTAGTGCTTGTTCTTGTTGCATTCGTATTCATTTAAGTTTCTTAACCTTTTTTTCTTTTTTTCACAGTCAAAAACCTAAGCCCTCCCACACTAAAATTTATTAACAACTTTTCAATAATATAGTAACAAGGGAGGTGATAATCATGCCAATAATCAGGCACTGTCCGAACTGCGGCAGTGTGATATCAGATGATGACATTGAATTCTGCACAGAATGCGGATATAATCTGCTTGGAAAACCTGTAGCTAATGATTCAAAAGGATTCTTTGACAATATCTCCGAAAAAACCAATGTGGCGATAGTGATATTCTCATTTGTTGTATTTGGAGCATTCCTATTCATAGGCTCCATATTCTGGTCAGCATTCCTGTCCAACGGATCAATCGACATGGTGACATACCTGCTTTTGACAGTCGTGCTTTCAGTGTTCTTCGCCGGAATGTTCATAGGATACTTTGGATGCAGGGACAGGTCATATGTGGTTCCAAACTTCACAATGTTTGTTGGAAGCATATTTGCAGTTGTGTTGAGCGGCATGGGTTTGATATTCGCTTTTTCAATGGGAATAATCGCCACAATATCCTCAGCATTCTCATCATTAAGCAATAATTCACCTTATGGGGCAGCATATCAGCCAACAGTTCCATCTTACACTCCAAGCGTTAACTTGAACATCATATTTGAAATAATTCTCTTCATACTGCTGATTCCTGTAGCTGCCTATTTCGGCGTCTATCTGGGTTATTTCCTGAGACAGAACATTTAACATGATGTTTGAAATTTTGCATTGAAAGTGTTTAATTGATTTTAGAGCATGAAATTAGCTTTGTTTAACATGAACTCAAATCAATATTGCAGTTTGTTGAATCCACTTAATTAACAAACATTATATAGTTATTTAACTAATATATTATTGATTGAATACTTCATGTAAAAGTATTTTCAAATTAAATTGAAAGAGGTGGTTATTATGGCGAAACCTATCGCACCAACCCCAATTTTTGAAGGAGAAGATTTAAAAGACTTAATTGACGATATGAATGCTCCTTTAACTGAAAAAGAGAAAGAATATAAGGAAAAAGTTAGAAATGCAAGAGATGTCCCTTTAATAGGGTTTGATCTCTAAATTTTCTTTATATTTTTATAACTTAATATTGTGTCATTTTCTCTTTGTTTTCTTTTTTTCAATTTTTCATAATTGTACTCATCTAAAATGCTTTTTCTTGTCATAAAATTCAATTAATCTTCATAATATATATTAATTGCTATTGTATACTTACAATATTGATTTTAATTTGGAATTATAATTATTGGGTGTTTTTAACAAGTTTGAGTAAATATTGTTGCGGGTTTATTCAAAAAAATCATATTTTCAAACCACTTAGTATATATACTAATGAACAACATAAATAAAGTCATTACTAAATTAAATTTAATTGAATAAAGGTTTGATATTATGGTTAGATTTTCACAAACTCTTGATGATAAACAATCAAAGAATCGAGGAAATCCTTATAGGCAACCTGTGGAAAATCAGCATTATCAGCAGGAACAACCACGAGTTGCCCAGATGCCTAGGGATGACAGACTGTATGCTCAACCTCCAAGGCCAAACCCGGTTCAAAGACCAGTTTATCCAGAGGACAATATCTATGCCCAGCCGCAAAGGATGGAGCCGGCAGAGATAATCTATGAAAAGCCTCAAATAGAGCATGAGTCAATCCAGCCAGACTACTCAAAACCGGAATTGACATTTCCAAAAGACCAGAATATTCAGTTCGGGGTCGAATACTCCCCTAACTCAAAGCCGCCGGTAATAGGCAAGAACTACACAATCCGCTCAAACTCCATAATCTACAATGATGTGGTCATAGGGGACAATTTCAGAACCGGACACAATGTGGTAATCCGTGAAAACACAAACATCGGAGATGACGTGCTGATCGGAACCAATACAGTAATCGAGGGGGATGTCATAATCGGAAATGACGTCAGCATACAATCCAACGTCTACATTCCAACCAATTCCGTGATTGAGGACAATGTGTTTATCGGACCTTGCGCTTGTTTTACTAACGATAAGTATCCTGTAAGAATTAATTATGAACTTCAAGGACCGAAAGTGAGGCGCGGAGCTTCAATCGGAGGAAACACAACATTCCTGTCCAACGTTGAAGTCGGTGAAGGATCCATTGTTGCGGCCGGAGCTATAGTGATTCATTCAGTTCCGCCATTCTACCTTGCAATCGGAACACCTGCACGTATCAAGCCGCTTCCTGATCATTTGAAGGTTCCTAATAGGTTTTAAGATTGGAGATTGCGATTATGGCTAAATATAAATGTAAAATCTGCGGATATGTTTTTGATGAAGATGATATTGAAGAAGGATTGAATATTCCGGAAGGAACCAAATTCGATGACCTTCCAGCTTCATTCAAATGTCCGAAATGCAGAATGGCAAAGGCAATGTTTGAAAAAATAGATTAGTTTTATATAATACTATCATACAAAATACTATTATACTTAAAAAATTATTTTAAGGAGATTGTTAAAAATGGCAAAATTTAAATGTAAATTATGCGGATACGTAACCGAAGAATTCGATGAACTCCCAGAAGACTACAAATGTCCAATGTGTGGCGCAACCGCTGACATGTTTGAAAAAGTAGAATAAGGGTGTTTAACATGGCTTATGTCTGTAAAGTATGTGGATTCGTCTTAGAAGAAGATGAATTGCCAGAAGACTACGTATGCCCAGTCTGCGGTGTACCTGCAGCTAACTTTGAAGAACAATAACGTTCTTCACTTTAAATTTTTTCTAGAAACTGCTTATTTTTAAAACTCACGCGTATTTTACCGGAGTACTTCTCGAATATTTTCTCAACATCACGATTGTCCCTTGAGATGACCTCATAGGACACCTTATCTGAATACTGCTTATCGATGGTTTCCAGATTATTGTTTCTGACTTCCATATCCGCTGTCTTGATGTTGGAATATTCAAAAACAAGTTCAAAAACACTATACTCCTCAATCTCAACTATCTCAGCTTCGCCGATGGCCTCCATGACCGATTTCGAATATGCCCTGACAAGCCCTCCGGCACCAAGCTTTATCCCGCCGAAGTATCTTGTCACGACTGCCGTGATGTTGTGAAGCTCATTTTTCCTTAAGACATTGATCATTGGCTTTCCTGCTGTTCCTCCAGGCTCTCCGTCATCGTCAAATCCCTCGCCGTCGCTGGCGATATATGCTGTGCAGTTATGGGTGGCGTCACTGTACTGCTGGTTCAATTTTTGGATGATTTCCTTGGATTCCTTTTTGGTCCGGGTTGGAAACAGTGAGCATATGAACTGTGATTTCTTAACATTTATCTCCACTTGAACTGGTTTTTTAATGGTCTTCATGCTTATCAATATATTTATATATTTAATCAAACATATTAATGTTAATTAATTTTATGAAAGGTGTTAAATTTGTCAAGTAGATCAGCTACAGTTTTGGTCATTTTCATAGTTGCAGTCATTGCATTCTGCTTTGCAAGCGTATTTGCATCCATGACCGGACCGATATCAATTTTACCTAATGAAACCGAATCGGGTGGAGTGCTGGATAATCTTTCAGCCCTTGAAAACATTGACACTGGCAGCAGTGACTACAGTTACCAGTCCGATTACCAGGATTATGATGACAGTTCATCTGATGATTCTTCAAGTGTGGAGACAACAGTTGATGACTCTTCAAAATCAGATTCGTCTTCCTCAGGAAGTTCAAGCTCCGGAAGCAGTTCCTCTTCAAGTGGAGGTTCCTCCAGCAGTGGTGGCTCTTCTAGCAGTGGCGGTTCAAGTTCAGGTGGCTCATCCGGTTCTAATGTCGAAACCACAACAGACACTTCATCCGGCAGTGGCAGTGGTTCAGATGTAGAGACTACTACATCTGAATAATTCTTTTCTTTTTTTTTTAGAAATCTAATAGTTTTTCAACGTCCAGTATGACGGAATTTATGGCTAGGCTAAACAGTCTTTCACCGTATTCCTCATCAATGTAGACTCCGTTTTCTTCAACGTCCCTGGCGCCCTCTTCAATGTTGGGATCATCCTTGCGTGCCTGTTTGAATCCGTATAATCCCACTTCCTCATACTTGCTGACATCTGCCTGGTTTTCAAGCTCATCCTCATTGACGATGCCTAAAACCTTAGCCATTGACAGTTCGCCGCTTCCTCCGTGGGGGCCTTCTGATGATATCACCTTATTGTTGAATGTTATCGCCATGTCAGTTTCATCTTCAATTTCCCACAGTTCAGCCATCAGCGGAATGTTTCCCCCATGGGCGTTGACGATAACCACCTTTTCGATGTCAAGGAATTTCTTTGCCTGGTTCAATGTGTTTATGACGTTTTCCTTTAACACTTCCAGTGAAACGTGCACTCCATGGTCGATTGTGTCTAGTTCGTAAGCGGGAAATATTATTCCCAGGAATTTGGCGCCGGTTTCAAGAGCTGACTGGAATGCTATGTGGGCTCCGATTTTTGCATCGGTGTCAATCGGCAGTGCAGGGCCATGGTTTTCCAGGTGTGACCCGAGTGCTATTATGCCGATTTTGTGAACTCCAGGGTCCCTTATCTTTCCTGCCCTGTATCTTAACTCAGCCATCCTTATCATTCCTCAGAGTTCGAAGTTCCATATGTCGTCGCCGACATAGTGTTTGGTTTCAACTGCCTTTCCGGAATCGTTTGCAACCATTTCCTCTCCGCTGATTAGGCTCACGCCTATCGCCAATGGCTTTCCATAGGTTTCGTCAATGATTAGCACGATGTCTCCTGCCTCAACGCCTTCTGAGGCATCGACTATTCCTGGACTCATGATGTCTGCACCGTTGCTTACGAAGCGTATGGCTCCCATGTCGACGGTGACTGTTTTGGCATCGATTTCATTGGCAAGCGCTGCCTTGAGTGTTGGGAATGGTTTGTCGTCGATAATGATGATGTATGGTTCCCCGTCCACCAATATGAATGAATTAGGTTCCGCTTCAAGTATCTCAACATTCTTCTTGCCTTGAAGCAATCCGCCGTATTCGCCTAATTCCGCTTTTATCTCTTTAATTTTCTTTTTTTTCAGGAAATTTCTTTTTTTAACTTTTATAGCCATAATTATCCCAATAGTCTTTTATTGAATAATATTATATATTCGGCATAAATAAACCTATTTGTTTAATAGGGAGTATTTCTCATTCCTTGAAAACACGTATCTCGAATCTATCCTCTCGCCCAGGCCGGCGGCATGTATCGGGGGATCGTTTATTGCATACTTCGTGATTGTGCTTGCGTTATTGTTGCTTAATCTGTCGATGGAGAGGTTTATTATTTCAAGCTCCTCCGGCTTGAATGTCATCAATGGGATGATCATGGGGTAGTAGCGGTGTATCGTGTGCTGGTAGTATGGTTCCTTCTTGAGGAAGAGCTGGTTTTTTGAAATCAAATCCTGGCTTATTTCCATGAAGTGTTCTGGCTGGATTCCTCTTTTTGACTTTATGTATGTTTCGTTTGTCATCAATTCACCGTATCTTTCATAGTATCCGAAATCAATGAAGTACAGTATGCTGCAGAGCACCGTCTTGCCGAAGTTTGGCTTGTTGTAGCATTGGCTCAGTATGTACATGATTAGGTTGATGTATTTTTCACGGTCAAATTGCATTCTATCACGATGATGGTTGAGTGGAAATATTTTTGTATGGGTTAATATTAATGTAAAGTGTAAGAGAGCATTTGATTAGTAATATTTCAGTTTATTCTTAACTGAATTGTTAAATTTTTGCTATTTTTAACCTAAAATAAGGTAACCTTTATATAGTAGGTTAGTTATAATTAATAGTATTAGTTTTAATTAGGTTTTGTCTTATCTTAACTTGATTATATTATGTCTAATAGTGAGTATGGAAATACTCTATTCATATTAAAAAACTAAAAATTGTAATAATATAAGGTGATATAATGAGCGGACAAAATGTTCAAAGACCACTTGACGCATTAGGAAAATCTGTGGATGCTCCTGTTTTAATAAAACTCAAAGGAGATCGTGAATTTAGAGGTATACTTAAGAGCTTTGATTTACACATGAATTTAGTTCTTAATGATGCAGAAGAGTTACAAGACGGAGAAGTAACAAGAAGACTCGGTGTTGTGCTCATTAGAGGGGACAATATAGTTTATATTTCACCATAAGTATTATTCCAATACTTTTCGAGATTATATTTTTACGATAAATTAAGGAGGTGTATCAATGTCAAAGGGAACTCCATCAATGGGTAAGAAGAATAAAAAGACCCATATCAGATGCAGAAGATGTGGTAGAAACACTTATCACATACGCAAAAAAGTCTGTGCTTCTTGCGGATTTGGTAAATCCAAAAAACTCAGGAGATACAGCTGGCAAAACAAAAAACCAACTACTAGACAAAGACTAGTATAAGTTGGCAATTATCGCGAAGATTATTCAATTAATCTTCCTTCAAATCACTTTTTTTTCATATAATTTCAATCACTGTTTTTAGATAACTTTATTAACTATTTTTAATTATAATTAAGGTATAACTAAATTATCCTTGGGAGGTCATTATCATGACTGAATTGAAAGACATAGCTGAACAAAACGATGTAGATTTAGAAAACTGTGTAGTCTTCGTAAGAGGAAACGATGACATATTGGCCGTTGACATATCAAATGCTGGAATAAGACAAAGAAGTGATGACACCATGGGTTTCACATTCTCAATCACTCCAAAGGAAGCATTGAAACTTGAAGAGTACTTCAACAAATTCGCAACTGGTGAGAAATTCTACTTTGATATTTCACAGACCGGATACAGGCCGGTGTACTATAGGGGCTTGTCTCCTGTGACCAAAGAGGTCAGCAGTGAATATGAGCCTAAATTCAACGTAACACTGTTTGCTCAAAAGGCCATTGTGGAACCGGATGACTCATATTTTGCACCTACATGCGCATGCTGTGAATTCTGCCACATCGGATAGTGAAGCAAGATGATTGATGAGGAATTCTCAAATACAATCAGGATAACCTTGAATGGCGGCAACAGCATTGAATTGGATCAAAGCAGAATTCATATCCGTGAAAACGAGAATGGTCTGATGGCTATAAGTTATGTTGCACCTTATTTTGAAGCGGTGGACATTGAGAACTTCTTTGATGGGGTTCTCACCAGTGAAGAGGTGATGATGAACATTTCGGATACCGGTGATGTGGCTGTAAGGTTCATGGGAATGGTTGACGGCAGGGGCAAGGAGTTGCCTGAAAATCTAGAGCATAGGATTATTCTCCTGCAGGAGCCGGTCAATCTGGATCCCCGAGAGAATATTCAGCTAACCGGATTTTCAAGGTTCAAGCTGAAGGATGACACTTATTATTAGAGTTCTCCTTCCAGTGCATCCCAAAGGTCGACTGCCCATCCTTGCTTTCCGTCGATCACCATGTCGAGCAATCTCACTTTACCGTCCCTGAAGCGGAATAGGCGATAGTCAAGCTGTGCTTTTTTGGCGGTTCCTTCCTTGTTGCAGTCAAGGTAGATTCCTTCATCGTACTCATGTTCGAAGTCGCCTGCTTCTACAAAGTCTCCCATTAGGGAGTATCCGTTTTTAACGCTTTTATCTAATTGTTCCACGGTTTTTAGCCATCCGCCCTGTGCTCTGAATTTCATGTCAGGGTCTATTTTTGTCATTTCTTCTTTCCAGTTTAATATCATTTTTACCAAATCCTTTTTTAATTCTAGTTTGGTGTTCCATATATAAATGGAAAGTGCGAGAGAGCGTTTGATTAGTAATATTTATAACTATTGTTATATATACTTATATATAAGTTCGATTATATAATTAATAATATTATTAATAATTTAATCTGGGCTTTCAAAATGAATTTATTTGAAAAATTTAATATAGAGACTGAAAACGAACATTTATATGAAATAGCATTCACACATGCATCATACTCCACAGTTCACGAATTGGATTACAATTATGAAAGATTGGAATTTCTAGGAGATTCAGTTCTAAGTTTAATAGTATCAGAATACATATACAACAAATACCCTCAATACGAGGAAGGAGAACTTACAAAAATACGATCAAACTTCGTATGCCAAAACGCATTGATATACTACTCGCACAAACTTGGATTGAAAGATTATCTCAAGGTATCCGAGGAGGAATCGAACCTGACTAAAAACGAAGTCATATCAATAACCGCAGACCTCTTTGAATCATTCCTGGGAGCAATATTCATAGATAAGGGAATGGAGTATGCAAAGGAATTCGTATCAAATGCAATTTTCAAATATATAGACCAGAAAAGAGTATTCTTTGAGGATTACAAATCAGCAATAAAGGAATATGGAGATGCAAAAGAACTGTCCATAAGCTATGAGGTCCTGAAGGAATACGGCGTGCCACATGACAAGACATTCATCATGGCCTGCCTAATAAACGGCGAGAGAATGGGTGTCGGAAGAGGAAAAAATAAAAAAGAAGCCGAACAGTCTGCTGCAAAAGGCGCAATGTACAAACTAAGAATCGGGAGAAAGTAAATGAATAAGGAATCCATAGGTATTGTAGAGACAAAATACTTCAACATTGAAGATGCCATAGAATTGGATAGTGGAAAAGTCCTGGAGGAAGTCACAGTAGCCTATGAAACATACGGTGAGCTCAATAAGGAAAAATCCAACGCTATTCTAGTCTGTCATGCACTGACCGGTGACGCCCATGCGGCAGGATGGCATAAGGGTGACAAGAAGCCGGGATGGTGGGAGATAGTGATAGGTCCTGGAAAGGCTCTTGACACTGAAAAATACTTCATAATCTGCTCAAACGTGCTTGGAGGATGCAAAGGAACAACAGGTCCAAGTTCAATAAACCCAAAAACAGGCAATGAATACGGCCTTGAGTTTCCAGTAATCACAATCGCCGACATGGTCACGGTCCAAAAGAAGCTCATTGACTCATTCGGAATAGACCAGCTGACTGCAGTCATCGGAGGATCAATGGGTGGAATGCAAGTCCTCGAATGGATGGTGAAATACCCTGAAATGATGAAGAAGGCAATTCCGATAGCAACCACTGCAATGTCATCTCCACAGCAGATAGCATTCAACGATGTTGGTCGTCAGGCAATATTTTCCGATCCCGATTGGAACAGCGGAAACTATTATGAAACCGGAAAAGTGCCGAAAAACGGCCTTTCACTTGCAAGGATGATAGCGCACATCACATATTTAAGCGACGAGTCAATGGACATCAAGTTCGGACGAGGCCTTCAGGACAAGGAAGAGATAAGCTATGATTTCTCAATCGATTTCCAGATTGAAAGCTACCTTAAGCATCAGGGTGAGTCATTCGTCAAAAGATTCGATGCCAACAGTTACCTTTTCATTACAAAAGCGGTTGACCTGTTCGACTTGAGAGTGAACAATTCTCTGATTGACGGATTCAAGGATGTTCAGGCAAAAATCGAAGTGATTTCAGTTGATTCAGATTGGCTGTACCCTACAGAGCAGAGCACTGAAATCGTGAATTCCCTCAATGCAAATGAGGTGGAAGTGTCATTTTCCGAGATAAAATCCAATTACGGTCATGATGCGTTCCTGCTTGAAAAGGGACAGTTGAACCATATACTGTCAAAATTCCTGGCTGAAAACGTTGTTGAGGACTTGATGATGGAGAAAATCGCTACAATCCGTGAAAATGCCAAGGTGCAGGATGCCGCAAAGCTTATGCTTGACAAGCATGTGACCCACATACCTGTCGTTACTGACGACTATAAGCTGATCGGTATCGTTACAAGCTGGGATCTGTCAAAGGCTATTGCAACCAATTCGGATAGCCTAAGAGACATCATGACAACAACCGTCAAGTACTGTCATGCATACAATACTATTGAGGAAATCGCTCGTATGATGAGGAAATTCGACATTTCATGTCTTCCGGTTGTTGATGAGGACATGAAGGTTCTGGGATTGATTACAACAGATCAAATTAGTAATTTACTAAGCTAAATTACTAACAATTTCACTTTTTTTGGATTAATTTTATAAACTATTTTTTATAAAAGTATTATTTTAACATTAGGGAGTCATTGTTTTGTCAAGGAAGGATAAATTCATAGATGGGTGCAAGAAGGGCATACCGATTACCTTCGGATATGTTCCGATGGGCATAGGGTATGCCGCAATTGCAATAAAGGCAGGAATGACTCCGCTTGAAACAATATCAATGTCGTTTCTGGTTTATGCCGGAGCAGGACAGATTATCGCCGCATCCATGGTGCTTAGCGGTGCAACTGCAATGGCAATCATCCTGACCAATTTCGTGGTCAACCTAAGGTATTTCGTGATGTCGACCTGTGTGCTGAACCAGGTTGAGGAGTCAAACACTCCATTGAACATACTGGCGGCCCACGTGACCGTGGACGAGTCATTCGCAATGTTTTCCTTGAGCGAGGATTCAAGCATTTGGATATATCTTGGAATCGCAATCACAGCATGGCTGAGCTGGTGTCTTGGAGCATGGATAGGCGTTGTGATACTGGACATACTGCCAGTCATCGTGGCAAACAGTTTCAACATATCATTATATGCATTATTTGTGGCGATATTGGTGCCTGCAATAAAGGAGAGCAGGCAAATTGCATTATTGGTATTGGTAACTGCAGTTTTGAACATTGTATTGGGGCAGTTCCTTGGAAACTGGTCACTCATCGTTTCAACACTTCTCGGAGCTGGAATTGGAATGTACATTGTCGATGATGAATATATTCTTGGGGGAGATGGTTAAATGGATTACATGGCTGTTGTGATTATAGGATGCGCACTGGTGACGTTCATTCCAAGGGTCATACCGGCACTGTTCATAGACAAGCTTGACTTCTCTCCTAAAGTCGATAAATTCCTGAACCTGATACCATACACTGCATTGGCGGCCCTGATATGTCCGGGAGTGTTGACAGTGGACAATCAGCTATGGTATATAGGATTGATAGGAGCCATCGTGGCAGCTGGACTTGCCTGGAAGAAGGTTCCTCTCGGAGCCATTGTGATATTGACAGTGGTGATTTTAATAGGAGTTTACTCAATTGTACCCTTCTTTTAAGGTGATTTAATGGACATTAATGAAGCATTATTTATTTATATTAATCAGCACTTGCAAAACCCGACATTGGATATGATAATGTCTGGAATAACAGATCTTGGCGGTTTCATAATCCTGATTTTGGCAGTGTTCGCATTGTTGATATTTGCGCATTTGACAAAAAGGCGAACCCTCAAGAGAGTGGCGATCATTGCACTGGTTGCACTTTTGCTTTCAGATTTGATAGCGGTTTTCTTAAAGAATTATGTTCATGAGCCAAGGCCATTCATGGCTCTGAAAAATGTGCATCTCATAATCGCTGAAAACGATCCGAATTCATTCCCGTCAGGACATGCAACATCAACACTGGCGGTTGTAAGTGTGTTCCTTTTGAATATGGATGATTTGGTTAAGAAATATCATGTGGTCATCGATATCGCATTGCTTGTCTTTGCAGTTATCATCATGTTTTCAAGAGTCTACTGTGGCGTGCATTATCCGTTTGACGTATTGGCAGGGGCATTGATTGGAATATCAGGCGCATTGATAGTGAACTACTTTAAGGATAATATTTTCACAATTTTAAGATTGTAATGGAGTAATAAAATGAAATTATGGAATCCGATAGCATTTTTCATAAGCTTGATAATGAGCATAATAATGCCGTTGATATTTGCAACACCCATGGGGATGCCCGTGGAGATTTGCTTTTTGATGTGGCCTGTGAGATGGGTCGTGGCCTACTTTTTGGTCAATCTGATAGTTCACCCATTGGGATTGAAGCTGGCAGGCAAGGTGTTCGGCTTTAAGCTGGGCATGAAGACCGGATTGTGGAATCCATTGGCATTCTTCATAAGCCTTATCATGAGCCTCATCATGCCTTTGATATTCGGCGTCCCGATTGGGCAACTGCCTGTTGACTTGCTGATTTACCTATGGCCGGTGAGATGGGTGGTGGCTTATTTCATAGTGAGCCAGGCGGTCAATCCTTTGGCGTTCAAGTTGGCGGCGAAGGTGTTCGGTTTCAATCCGATGAAATAGCTAATTATATTAATCAATTTATTAAATATTTAATTCTAGAAATAAAGTCTTTGGAGTGTTTGTGATAGTATGTCTTCAATTGTAGGTTTGCAGGGTAATGTTAAGGCACAAGATATTGTTGAAATGTTAAAATCCACCAGGAACAGGGGATCTGATTCATCAGGAATCTATCTGGATGGGATTTTCACTGATGTTGATTTGGATGAGTTCAATGACGATGGTGAATACCAGGTGGCTTTTGGCCATAACATGCTGTCCGTTTATGATACTGAGGAGCGCGAAAGCAGGCCGCAGCCTGTTGGCAATGATGATCTTGTACTGGTTTTCGATGGGGTGTTGTATAATTTCAGGACAATCCGCAATCTCGTCCATAAGGTTGGGGTTGAGGCTGAAATCAAGTCTGACGCCGAGGCGTTATTGTATCTGATCGACTTTTACAATAACGGGGACATGGTCAAGGCCATCCAGATGGCGACAAGACTGGCTGATGGGGATTATGCATTTGCCCTTTGGGACGGGGAAAACATGGCCCTGGTGCGCGACCCATTGGGAGTCAAGCCGCTATTCTATGCTAAAAGTGATGATGCCAAGGGTTTTGCATCAAGCAGAAATGCCCTTGAGGAGGTTGGCTTTGAGGATATTGAAACATTAAAGCCCGAACACATCCTATTTAACTGGGAGGATATAGCTCCAGCGCAACCAATATATGAAAAAATCTTCGAGGGTGATGTAATTAAAATAGACAAGCTATTAAAACTAAGCATCACCAAAAGAGTGGAGGAATTATACGAGGTCGGTGTAATATTCTCAGGGGGAGTTGACAGCTCATACATTGCACTGTTGCTTAAGGAAATATCCGACATCACAGGACTCAAGATAACTCTATACGCCGTGGGAAGGGAAAACTCACATGACCTTGAAGCCGCAAAATACGCATCAAAATTCCTCAACCTCGAGTTGAAAACATGCGAAATCACCGAGGAAATGATAAGGCAAGCCTTGCCAAGTGTCGTCAGTGCAATAGGCGACGACAACCTCATGAAAATAGGAGTGGGACTCACAACATACTTCGCAACAAGGATGGTGGCAGAAGACAACATCAAGGTCGCATTCTCAGGCCAGGGCGCTGACGAGCTCTTCGGAGGATACAAGCGCTACCTTGAAAGCTTCGTGAACGACACCCTGAACTACGACATCAGAGAGGACATGTCAAACATGTATCATGTGAACCTTGAAAGGGATGATGCCTGCTCAATGCTCAATGGAGTGGAGCTGAGACTGCCGTTTCTGGACAAGAACCTTGTTGAATTGGCATTGAACATTCCAGACAACAAGAAAATCGTGTCAATGCACGATGACATGAGAAAAAGCATACTGCGAAAACTCGCATTTGAGGAAGGGCTTGACTATGAAATAGCATACCGCCCCAAAAAGGCAGCCCAATACGGAACAGGAATAGATAAGATACTGCGCAAGAAAATATTGAAAGACACTGACATTTCAAAATTCCTATCAAAAAACTGATTTTTAGGGATTACATTTAAAAAACAGGACAATCAAAATTAATATTGTATAAAATATTTCAGGGGACAAGATATTGTTAGATATAAAATTATTCAGGGAAAATCCGGAATTAATCATAGACTCTGAAAAGAAAAGATTCAGAGACACCGTGAACGTGGAAAAAGTAATAGAATACGATACATTATGGAGAGAAGGAGAAAGAAAACTCAACTCCCTAAGATCAGAAAAGAACAAGTTATCAAAATCATTCAAGAAAGCAAAAGAGGAAGGCAACCTTGAAGAAGTGATTGCAAGGTCAAAGGAAGTGGCAGCTGAAATCAAGGAACTGACCGCAAAAAATGCCGATTACCTTAAATTACGTGACGATTACAGGTACAAGGTTGGAAACGTCATCGACGAGGACGTGCCGATTTCAGACACTGAAGACGACAATGTGGTTGTGAGAACCTACGGCGACAAGCCTGAATTTGACTTTGAAGCCCTCAACCATGTTGACCTGATTAACAAGATTGACGGCGCTGACCTTGAAACCGCCGCTGAAATCGCAGGGGCAAGATTCTACTACCTCAAACGTGACATTCTACATTTAAATTTGGCTTTAATTCAATTTGCATTATCTGAATTGGAATCTGAAGGATATATTCCAATGCAGACACCATTCTTTGTCAAAGGGGATGTTGCTGCGGAAACCTCTGAACTCGGAGAGTTTGAAGAGACATTATATAAAGTTGAAAACGAGGACATGTACCTGATTGCAACCGCTGAGCAAACCCTCGCAGCACTTCATCGTGACGAGATCATAAACCCTGACGAACTGCCGTTAAGGTACTGTGCACTGTCAACATGCTTCAGAAAAGAGGCAGGCTCACACGGAAAGGACACTTTAGGCATTTTCAGGGTTCATCAGTTCGAGAAAATCGAACAGTTCATATACTCCTCACCTGAAGACTCCAAAAACCAACATGAAAAGCTAATGGAGGTAACTGAAAGGATTTATCAGAAATTAGGCCTCCCATATCAGGTCATAGCCATCGTATCATCAGCATTGAACGACAATGCGGCCATAAAATACGACCTTGAGGCATGGTTCCCTGGATCTGAAACCTACCGTGAGCTCGTTTCATGCACAAACTGTAAGGACTATCAGGCCCGTAAGACAAAGACACGTGTTGGTAGGGCAGGTTCCGGTGATGCTCAAACATTACACACATTAAACAGTACAGCCATTGCAACCGAGCGTACAATGTGCTGCATCCTTGAAAACTATCAGCAGGCTGACGGCAGCGTGAAGGTTCCTGAAGTGCTGGTTCCTTATATGAATGGAAAAACAGTCATTGAAGCTAAAAAATAGTTTTAAATTCAAAAGTGTTATTTTTTAACACTTTTTTTGCTTATTTTTACATTAAAATTCTTAAAAAAATTTGAAAAAGTTTATAATAAAATAAACTTTTCAACTAGTCTGATTTTGTTGGAATGAATGGTATGATTGCCTCAGCCAATTTGCTCACAGGCATGGTCTGCAGCCAGACCCTTCCCGGACCGGTCACTGTAGCGAAGAACAATCCCTCACCACCAAAGAGCAGGTTCTTAACTCCTTTCACCCTTTGAATGTCAAAGTCCACTGTATCATCCATCGCTGCGACATGGCCCTGGTCAACCAGAAGCCTTTCACCGGGAGCCAGTGTCTTCTCGATCACGTCCCCGTCGATTTCAAGGAACAGTGTTCCGTTTCCTGAGAATCTCTGAAGGATGAATCCCTCGCCTCCGAATATTCCCGCACCCAGTTTTTTTCTGAAGTGCATTTCAAGCTTAACGTCTTTTGTAGCGGTTAGGAAAGCGTTTTTCTGACCGATGATTGAATTGCCGTTCAGCTCAATCGGGATGATCTTTCCAGGGTAGCATGATGAGAATGCCACTTCCGCATTGTCCTCTTCTGCTGTGAAGTAGTTCAGAAATATTGTGTCGCCGGACAATGCCCTTCCAAGCCCTTTCAAAAGACCTCCGCCTGTGCTGGTCTCCATCTTGATGCCTTCTGTCATGTAGGACATTGCGCCGGTTTCATCCTGCATTGTCTCGCCCTTTCTGAGGGTGCACACAACCATTGGGAACGCTCCGCCTATGATCTTGTATTCCATTTATTATCACCTGAAATTTTGTTGTTATGTATACTTTGGCTGTAATGGTATATAGAATTTTTTGATGTTTCTCGATTAAAGAAAAACATTTGCATAATTTAAATATGATTTCAAATAAAAATGTATATGTCTTTTGGATAAATTATTCAATAGGATAGTTTTAAAAAAAGATAGACATCGTGAAAGTGAATCGTTTAATAGAGTGCCCCAACACAATATTAAACTGCACTTTCACACGTTACTAAAAAAACAAACAAACTGGACAGATTGAATGATTAGTAGTAACATTAATTATTTATGTTTAAAATGCTATTTAAAGTTAAGTATGATAGTTGCAGGTGAAATGCAAGGTTTATAACTATTAGCTATGCTTTTAAATGATTTTTTTTATTCTGTTCAATCTGGTCCGTTAATAATTTTTTTTAGTATTCAATATTGAATATTTGAGGGAAATTATGAAGTTTAAAAGACTCATGATGGTAACTATACTGTTACTGGCTGTTTTAACAATCGGTGCTGCCAGTGCGGCTGATGATGCAATATCAGACGATTTGGCAGTTAGTGATGAGGGGGATGTCATTGATGTTTCCCAAGATGATGAATTAGGGGATATGAATGCGGATGAAGTCAATATTGAAGTGGATGATATTGATAGAACCGAAGATGATTATGGAAATTATAATTTTACTGAAATTACCGTTAGTGAAAAATCAGGAAATTATGTAATCTGCACAGGCGAAGGTGACAATACCGTTGAAGTGTACAGACAGGATTTATCCTCTAGTGATAAGTACTATGTAGGTGAATTTAATGAATATCATTTCGGTGTATCATTAAATGATGTAAATAATTATATCGCTTCAAATATTGATTCTGAAAAGAACTTCTATGACATTTTTGATGCAAGTGATAAGTGTTTCAGGTTTGTCTTGGAATATGGTGGTGAGGATTTTGTCGTTAAGTCATATGATGTTGATGTGAGTGACGACAGCATAACATTCACTGAGAAAACAGATGTGGATGAATTCTACATATCTGTAAATGAAAATGAAATGGATATTGAAAACTTAGAGAATAATCAGGATTTTGCATCAATAATCCTTCCAGATGAAACAACCGGAACATTCATAATCTCACGTTGTGATGAGGGTGAGGATGTTGATATCTTCACATCTGATATTCCGGAAGCATTTGAAGAAGGTGGAAATTGGTACATTGGAGAGGATGGAAACATTCATGGTGACTTCTATTTGAATGAGGAATTTTTAAATCAAATTTCTGATATGGACTATCTTAAATTCTGGTTCAGGAATGCTGATGGTGATGAAATGGAATCATTAACTAAATTTGCAGATGTTAGCAAAACAGACACTACTCTTCAATTCACCGTAAAAGATGAGGAAGAAGGAGATGAAGATGCTGAAGACGGTGTCATCATTGACGTTTCAGAAGATGGTTTTGATTTAGAAAATGATGAAGATTTAGCACGTCCTTTCGCTTATGTTTCCATTTCAGATGAACTTTCAGGAACCATTACAATATCTGCTTATGATGATGAGTCAATGGAGGATATTGTTTTCTTTGAAAAAGGTTTAAGTTCCATAACCGATAAAGAAGAGGATGTTGATCATGATGGATTCACAGTGTATTACATTTCATTAAAAGATATTAATGATTTGGATAAATTTGTTGAATGGGGATATTTCACAATCGACTTTTCAGATGAAGAAGGTGAAATCGACTCCAGTTCATATTACATTCTAGTTGATGAAGAGAATGATAAAATCATAAGATTTGTTGAGGATAATGGAGATGAGGAACCTAGCGGTGAAGGCGAAGTGCTTGAAGGAGTGGAATTCAGAAATGCAAATGCACAAACCAATGATGTTGTTGTTGTAATTCCTATGGCAGACTTCCCTCAGGACATCGCAAATGAATTTAGCGTCATTGTCATAACTGATGATGATGAAATCCATACTGGAGTGAGATTAGATGAACTGCAGCATGATGACAGTTCATACTATATCCGAGTCAATGATTTGGGCATTGAAGAGTTGGAAATAGGTGAAGGTATCGAAGTTGAGCTTATTGTCCAGTTCTATGATGAAAACGGTGATCCTATATATTATGCTCAAACATTTGAAGATGGGGGCATTTATATTTACAACAGTCCATTTATCTATGATGAGGCTTCACTATTTAATTATGATGATGATGTAATTACATTCCAGGAAATTCCAGATGGCGTTGATGAGTTCAATGTAACCATTCAAAAAGAAGGTGGGGATGCAATTGTAAAAACCTTCAAATTCTCACAACTCGAAAATTTAGATGAGGAAGATGGACTATGGTATGCGCTCACTTTTAAAAAAGATTTGGGAATCACTGAAATCGGTTATTATGAAATCACAGTCAAATTCAGTGAAGAGTTAAAATACACTGGAAACCTTAACGTCAATCGTGAAATGGATATTCGCATTCATAACTATGAGGATGATGACCCAGAGTCTGAACTTAGAGAGTTCACAAGCGTTGATGAGATTGTAGTGGTCCTGAGGATTTCAGAAGCTATCAAAGGTTCCGTAAACCTGACCATTGATGATAATGATCCTATTGTGTTTGACTTTGATGACCTTAAGTATGACCCAGGCCATCCTCCAAGTAACGGCCGTCAAATACTTTTAAACGATTTGAACATCCAAAAATCCGGCACCTACACAATAAATATGACAATATATGATGAAAATGGCGGATTGATTGATGAAAAGGAATTCAACATTCTTGTGACAGTGGGAGAAAATACTGTTGAATTTAATGATGCATACTACACTGCCGAGATATTCGATACCATCAAATTCACAATAAGCACTCCTCTTTCATCCGGACAATACTACAACATCTACTTTAATGATGAATTGGCAGGAAAATATTCCACTGACGGTATTGTAATCACCAATGACAAATTCTATGATCTAATTTGGGGTGATGGAGAGGGTGATGATGTTAAATTCCTGAAAATTGGAGATTATGATGTTAATATAACCTTCTTCGACGGTGAAAATGAATCATCCACCCTATTTGCAGGCAAATTCTCCATCAAATCATTGAACATGACTGCCGATAAGGACAGTTACCTTGAGGATGAGAATATCACAATTTCATTTGATGCTCAAGACCCTGGTGAATACTATCCTGTAGTATATGTACAAAAAACATTAGGATGGGGTTACATGGGTCCATTCTTCGATGAAGACTGGGAAAAAGTATTTGAAGGTGAAGAAGTGGCTGAATTGATCAAGGATGGTAAATTCACAGTCAACATAGGAAAACTTCCACTTGGAACCAATTATATCTGTGTCGAGTATTATTTATACGAATCTAGAGATGATTACCTGGAGGATGATGATGCAGTCTTTGCATTCCATGATTTAATTCCAATTAAAGTCATTTCACCTGTTGATCCTGCATTGACAATTAGTGTCTCCAACATTACAGAAGGCGCTAGTGCGGTAATCACCATTACAACCAATGAAACATTCAATGGTAATGTTCTAGTTAAAATAGAAACCGCTAACTATACTGTAAGTGTGGTTAACGGTACAGGATCTGCTCAGGTCACAGGTTTGGCTGTTGGAACCCACAATGCCACTGCAATATTTGAAGCTACAGATGCATTCCTTGCAAGTGAGAAAAACACAATATTTACTGTAAAAGCAAAAGTCGCAACCGCTATCACTGCATCAGCACTAACAACCACTTATGCCACATCCAAAAACATTATTGTTACCTTAAAGGATTCCAACGGCAATGCCTTAACCGGCAAGGATGTAATCATTGTTTTAAACGGTGCAACTAAAATCGTCAAAACAAACGATAAAGGTCAAGCAACACTTGCAATCGGAACAGCTTTAGCTCCTAAGGCATATCTTGTAACATTGTCATTTGCAGGCGACGCAAACTATGTCAAGTCAACAGGTACTGTGAAAGTTACAGTCAACAAGGCAAAACCAGTTTTAACCGCTAAAAAGAAAACCTTCAAGGTTAAAAAAGCCAAAAAATACACTGTTGCCTTAAAAACAGACAAGAAAAAAGCTTTGAAAAAGGTTAAAGTTACCTTAACCGGTAAATTCAAAGGTAAAAAAATCAAAATTACTGTAAAAACCAACGCTAAAGGTAAAGCAACATTTAACCTTAAGAAATTAACCAAAAAAGGTAAATTCAAAGCAACAATCAAGTTTGCAGGTAACAAGTACTACAATGCAGTTACTAAAAAAGTAAAATTGACAGTAAAATAGGTTTTTAATACCTATTTTATATTATTTTTTTTTTAAAATTTTGAAAATATAATTTTATAGCTTTATTTTTAAAAATAATCTGATATTATAAGTTATTGGTTAATTTTTTTACCATTTAGTAATATTATTCTTTTGTGATTATTTTTTAGATGCTGTAGGTCTATTCAAGTATTTAGTTTGGAAATTCCATTAGTTATGCTGATTAGCATCCAGCATTTTCCCCTTGTCTTGAATATTCACGACTACTTTTTTTGATTATTGTAAATTAATTTAGATATTCTCTTCTTCTATAAATAAAAAACTTTAATCGACTTATATTTTTATAAAAACAAAAATACTTCCATATTAAATTAATATGAGTTGTTGAAAATATGAATTTTAAAAAGATAATGCTAATAATGTTCATTTTATTGGCAGTTTTAACAATTGGTGCTGTTAGCGCATCTGATGATGTTGACTTTAACGAAACGCTAACTGCTGATAATGTGGATGAAGTGTCACTTGATGCTTCTTTAAATGAGAATGCAATATCTGAAGATAGTGATGATTTGATTGCATCTTCAGATGAGGATATTTTTGAGGATTCAGTAACTGAAGATAACTTCAATCCTTGGGTGTCAGCTCATGAGCCTGTAGATGCTGATTGGGATCCTTGGATAGCTAATGTTCATGGTGATGATATTGTTCAGGATGGGAAAATTGAACTTACTATTTCTCAGGAGGGTTCAATTATTTTCACTGGTGAGAAGTTCTTCGGTGAGGATAGTGATGGGAATAATGATATTATCTGGTCATTGAATGATTTAAGGAATAATGGTGCTCTTAATGATGCTGGAACTTATAATATTTCTTTAAAATACATCAAAGATGATACAGAGTTTGATTTTGGTGATTTTACTTTCATTTTGACAAAGCTGAATTTCAATTGTGAGGGAGAAACTGTTTTAGATAATCCCTTTGACATCATAAAAATCTGGAATGATGAGTATGATATATTAGTTTATGTTAACGGTTCTCAAAAGGAAAAAGAAGGTGATTCAACTACCTGGTCATTATCTGATTTGGAGATTCAGCAGGCTGGTGAATATTCCGTTCGCATAGAAGCATATGATGAGGATGAAGAGCTGTTTGACGAGTATGAATATGTTTTAAATGTTTATGATCTTGGTGAATCTGATTTTGCAGTATTTTCAAATGTTTATCAGATTTATGATGTTGCAAATCCGGTCATATTGATTTATCGCCCGGAAGGCAAGGGCGGCGAATTTAAAATAAACGTGAATGGTGAAGAAATTGAAACTCAGTTGGAATTCACTGACAACTGGGCCGAATTAACCTTAGATGATTTGGGAATAGATCAGAATGAAAGGTATTCCGTGTCAATATCATATGTTGATGATGAAAACCCTGATGGAAGGGAAATTTTTAATCGTGACTTGGATGTTGCAGGTTTCTTAAGTGAAGATAGCTTCGATACTCGGGTGTCAACTCATGAGCCTGTAGATGCTGATTGGAACCCAGATATAGTTAATGTTCATGGTGATGATATTGTTCAGGATGGGAAAATTGAACTTACAATTTCTAAGGATGGTTCAATTATTTTCACTGATGAGAAGTCATTCGGTGAGGATAGTGATGAGAATAATGATATTATCTGGTTATTGGAAGATTTAAGGGATAATGAGGTTCTTAATGAAGTCGGAACTTATGAAATTTCTTTAAAATATGTCAAAGATGATGTTGAGATTGATTTGGGTGAGTATGAATTTACATTAACTCAATTCAATTACAATATTCGTGAAGGTGATTTTTATAAGGATTGTTCATTTGAGATTATAAGAGTTTATGATGAGGTTTATGTGGAAGTTTATGTTAACGGTAAGGATGAGCCATATATCATTGAAGATGTAAGTCAAATTTCCTGGACCTTGGATGACTTGGATATCACTTCTGTTGGAGATTATAAAATCACTATTGTCGCCTATGATGACGGTGAAGTTGTTGATAATTTCACATTCAATTTAAATGTTTTCGAGGAAATGGACTGGTTTAGAGCATATTCACCATTTGAAATACAGGATGATTCGCTCGAAAATCCTGTACTATATCTTTACTCCCCTGATGGTCAGATTGGAGAAACAATTAGCATGTTTATAGGGGATGATTTCTTTGAGGAGGTTACTATTGAGTCCAATTGGATGAGTTGGACCTTAAAAGATTTGGGAATTGAGGAAAACGATGGATATAGTATTAGATTTGAAAATGAGGAGGGTTATTTATGTGATGCATGGCTGTATGTTGATGTATTTAAAGAGTTCCGGGTTGATGTATGGGACAGCGAGGAATGTCCTCTTTACACTGACACTGTAGGCACTGTAATTCATGTTGAATATCCTGAAGGCATGTCCGGAATGTTGGATGTCATTGTTGACGGTACCGTGAAATATCATACAATCGTCACTTCTGAAAACCATTTGTATGATGATGTTGGAGGTTATGACTGGGATTTGAAATATTTAGGAATCACAGATGCAGGAACTTATAATGTTACACTTAAATTTGTAGTTGATGGTGAACAGACAGTTAAGGAATACCTTTTAGATGTTCAGGACTTTGACAACAATACTTTCAGGGCAAAGGTCAACAGGTATGATGAACCATTCTATCTTTATTTATTCACTCCTGAAGGTAAAACCGGAATTGTTAATTTGACCTTTAAATATTGGGATGACGATTTGGAAGAGGAAGTCATTGACAGCAGTACAACAATTGAACTTGATGAATCATACTGGAATAAATGGGTCATGATATCAGATTACATGAATGCTGACGCTGACCGTGTTGAGATTAGCATAGACGGTGAAGAAATCTATGTGGATTATTCATATGTTACATTTGGAGGCAATGAGGAAAATTCCTTTAAAGTAACTGAGGAGAAAATTTTTGCTGATGAAGATATTGTATTATGGATTTATGCAGATACTACCGATAACAATTATACTGTCAATATTACAGGTGGAAATGATTCATTCAGTGTAAATGTCACTGACCTTGGAGATTATGAATGGGTAAATGGTGGTTACAAATACTCCATCACCCGTCAGATGTTAGATTCATTATTCGCCAATCTTAATGATAAGGATAAGGTTTTAATAGGTTATGATACAGGTGATTTAAAATCCCTTGCCTACAGAGGGAGTCCTATGATAACATATGCCGTTGAGAAAAATGATGATTATATAAGGTTATATGAATATGAAAGTCTGCGCGTTGATTTAATAAAAATTAAACTGGCTCACAATGAGGATGAAGAAGAAGCAGAAGAAGATGAAGAGGAAAATTCCGAATCCGGTGATGATCAGCTTGTAAGAATCATTGTGCCGGACTCATTGAACATTCACGAAACCGCTTTGGTTCATATTAGATATGGAGACACTGAAATAACCAAAAATTTAAATGAATTATATAATGAATTTAACTACGATAACTTAGCAGTATACTACTATATTTTATTAACTGACTTAAACACTGAAAGTCTCAAAGAAAAGAGTATAGTAAATGTTTCAGTGACCTCAAATGATGATTTAATAGGTTTTAGGAACTTCTTCATGTTTTTAGATGAGGAGGAAAATTGGTGTATCGATTACTTTGAAGATTCAATCGGTTTAACATTCCATTACGGTAAGGTAGGTGACCTTCAATTCGGACAAGGCGAAAAAGCTTCCACTATAATTGAATTGAGTATTCCTGAATACTTGAACATCACTGACGGAGCAGTAATAATCACTGATGAAAATGGTAATGTGATATTTTCTAAATCATTGTCCGAGTTTGGTGAAAACTCTTCTCAAGGCATTCAATCTTATGATTATTGGATTGGAGATGAGGATTTTAATTATGGTATATTTGAACAGAATGTGCCTTTTGATGTTTCATTTGCCTATGGTAATGCCACTAAAGTGTATGCAAGAGGTGTTAGGGAAGGTGATGAGCTGCACAGAATCACCACTCCTGAAAATGTGGCGGAATTTTACAAGGTAACTCTTTCTGAAGGAATATTGATTAACGGTTCTGATAATGCGATTATCATTGAAGCAACAGACAATGCCAACAGACAAAGTATAAACATCGATATTGGTGGAGGTTACTTCGTTGTATATGTTAATGGCAAAAAGGTTGAAAATCTCGGAAGACTGGTCGGATTAGACGGTGAAACAGAACTTGAACTCTTCCTTTTACAGCGTGTCTCAGGTGACGGTTCAACAAAAGTAGTTATCTACTTGTCTGATTTAAACATCACTGACAATGGTCAGTACAATATTAGAGTCACACATCAACCTTCTAGTCATGAAACCAGTTCAACTGTGGAAACAGAACTGTTCAACCAGAACATTACATTAACCTCCAACGTCAAGGTCGACAATGTAACCTCAGAAGTGTTCACAGGCTTCGGTATGGACCCTGTACTATTGTACCTGGACACATATTACGGCAACATCACTGACGTAACCGGAAACATTACAGTTCTAAACTCAGACGGTGAAGAGATACTGTTCATTTCAGACATTTCAAAACTGTCATCCGACAATGGCAGATACTACCTGAAATACTCTGACTTTAAAAACAAGAACTTCACAGACAAGATAACTTTAATATATGAAGGTAACGAGAGAAGCGGCAACACTACAGTCAATGTAACCTGGAAGGATGTTGACACAAGCGACTTTAACCTTACAGTTGATGATGACGTGAACGATTACTACGGCAATTTCGTCAGTCTTCAAATTCCAGACCTTATAACCGCAGGTCAAATCATAGTTACAGTAACATTCAACAACAACCCTAACGCCAACATTTCAAACATGAACGTCTCCACAGACTATGGTAGCAGGGCAGTGTATGTATTCAATGTTGCAGACATCAAAACAAACGCCAACGGCGAGCTGGCATTGTCATTGTCCGATCTGGGATTCTATGAAGAGGATGGAGATTATATTGTTGACGTTAAATTCACCGTTGATAAAAGCGAGTATCTCAACGTGACCAATAACACCTTGGCCGTTGCGCTTTCACCGGATGTAAACATTACAATCGATGAAACTTCAAGATTCACCAAGGACATGCCTTTCGCAGGCGTTAAAATATTCGAGCCAACAAGTTCCTCAAATGCCAAACTCTTCATTGACGGAGCGGAATATGGCCATAAGATATTCGTTGAAGGTTTAATAACATTCACTTCATCTCCTGATTGGACTCCGGGCATTCACACAGCAAGAATTGAAGCCTATGACGAGTATGGTTCAGTTGTAGCTACACTAACTAAGGAGTTTGAGGTTTTAACCCAATCCGACGATACCAGTGTGACATTTGAAAACCCTGTTAGGGAAGGCAAACATTCCATTATAACAATTGATGTTGCAAATGACACTTCAGCAATAATCCAAATCGACAACGGTGAAAAAACAACTCATGAATTGACTAAAGGAGTCAACACTATTGATTTGGGAGTCCTGGCTCATGGAAACCATACTGTGGGCATTTTCTATGAGGTATTGCTTGGCGATGGAAACATCTCATTTTATAACGGCTACATTACAATCAGCGTTGAGTATGAAAGCTGGCTTGACATGCCTTATCCTATAGTATTAGATGACGATGACATCATAACATTTAATTTGGATGATGCAACAGGTAACGTTACAGTAATGATTGATGATAAGCTTTACGACACCATTGTCCTGGAAAATGGTGCGGGTAAAGTCAGATTGACTGATTTAAAATTCGGAAAACACAACTTCACAATCACATATAACGGTGACGATACTCATGAAAGAGTTTCACAATCCGGTGAGTTCGAGGTTAAATTCATATTCAGGGATGACATCATCACTGAAGGATATCCTTTAAAAGACTCATATCTTGTTACAGTTATTTTGCCTAACGATGCTACCGGAAACGTTACTTTGGTTGTTGATGGTGGTCAATACGTTCCGGGCAATGACATACTGGGAGTAGAACCTAATTCACATACTGTTGATGTTTACATAAGTCCGGTAAAGGATGGAAAAGCAGTATTTGAAATTAAGAGATTAGGTTTCGGAGTGCATAAACTGAAAATATCCTACAATGGAGATGCAAAATACCCTAAGGACAGCTATGAAACACTATTTGACATTAACCATTATGCGGTAATCGGCGATATTACAGACACTCAAAAGACCGTAAGCCTGCTTCTGCCTGTCAATGCAACAGGAAACCTTGTAGTTTACAATGAAAACAGAAGGGAAATACTCTACGTTCAGGCAATAAGTGAAGGAAGGGCTTTAGTCGATTTGAATAACTTGACAGTCGGAATATATGAAATCCGTGCCTATTACGATGGTGAAGACTACGAGGTCAAACAGTTCACCCATCCTCCATTCAAGGTGATGCCTAAGGTGGTCATCGCACAGGATGAAATCATCGGCGAGGATGTTGTAATCTTTGTTGATTTGGATAATGCCACAGGCCATTTGCTCATCATCATTGACGGAATATCTCCAATACTTGAAGAACTGGACAACGGTACAGTCAACTACACATTCAAGACACAGGACTACTCCTGCGGAAACCACTCAGTAACATTCATGTACATCGGAAACAGCTTTGACCCTGACGTGCTGAACACCGTTGATGAAACTGGAAGATACGTTCCTGTCAAATATTACATGAATCTGCTTCCAATCAAGTCAGTGGCTAAAGTTGAAGCTAAAGAAGGCTATGTGTCATATCAGTTATATGATGAGGACGGCAATCCGTTAACTAATGCTACAGGTACTGTTGAAATATACCGTGATGGCGTTCTTGAGGCAGTTGTGGAGGTTAACAACGGTATTGTAAATGTTCCGATGGACAAGTTTAAATCCGGATCAGGCACATTCACTTTCGTATATTCAGGGGACAAAAAGCATTCCTCATCCACAACCACTGCTTACCTGAATATTGTGCATAAAGCCGCAAAAATAACCGCTAAAGACTTGACTGTAATGTATTCTTCAAATTCCAAGTATTCAGTCACAGTTTACAGTCCAAACGGCAATCCTGCAGCCAACACTGCCGTAAGTTTCATGATAAACAATAAGGCTTACAAGACCGTGAAAACCAATGCCAAGGGAATAGCTACAGTTGTCATTTCAAGCAACCCTGGAAGCTATAAGATAACTTCAAAGGCTTTAGGAGTAAGCGTCACCAAAAACCTTAAGGTGAACCATGTATTGACACTCAAAAAGGCCAAAGTGAAACGCTCAGCCAAAAAGCTTGTAATCAAGGCGACACTCAAGAAGGTCAACGGCAAGTACCTGAAGGGCAAAAAGATCACCCTCAAGTTCAACGGCAAGAAATTCAAAGCCAAAACCAACAAGAAGGGTGTGGCCAAATTCACCATCAAGTCCAAGGTGCTCAAGAAGCTCAAAGCCGGCAAGAAAGTGAAAATCCAGGCAACCTACCTGAAAGACACTGTAAAGCAAAAAGCGAAAGTCAAAAAATAGGGTTTAAACACCTTATTTTTTCTTATTTTTTTAGCATTACTTTTTTAAGCATTTAAATCCAATATTATCATATAACATATGTGGGGATTTAAATGAAGACTATCGTTATTAATGCAAGTCCGCGTAAGAAATGGAACACTGCAGAAATCATGCAGGCCGCCCAGAAGGGTGCCGAATCAGCAGGTGCTGAAACAGAATATTATAACTTGTATGATCTTGTATTCAAGGGTTGCAGGAGCTGCCTTGCATGCAAGCTGAAGGAGAAAACCAAGGGGAAATGCTACTGGAGGGATGACCTCACACCGGTAATCGAAAAGATTTTGGATGCTGATTGCCTCTTGATAGGTTCGCCAATCTATTTCGGCCAGCCGACAAGCGAGTTCAGGGCACTGATTGAAAGGCTGATATTCTGCATAATGTCATATGATGACGGTTCAAGCTATTTCACCGGAAAGGTCAATGTCGGAATCTTTTACACCATGAATGCTCCACTGGAGTTCTATGAGCAGTCAATGAAGGACAGCTTGGCCACAACAGAGTATCTGTTTTCATTTCTTAACGGTGAAATCGTAACATATCCGGTTTGTGATACAATACAGGTTAGTGACTATTCTAAATTTAATATGGCAGGGTTTTCACAGGAAGCTAAGGAAAAGCAATGGATACTTCAATTCCCTAAGGATTTGGAGAAGGCATTTGAAATCGGTGCAAGGTTGAGTAAAAAATGAAGGCTGTTGTAATCAATGCGGGACCAAAAAGGAAGGATGTCAATGCGCAATTGGCACAGTCTGCAGCTAAAGGTGCGGAGTCAGTTGGTGCGGAAGTTGAATACTTTGATTTGTATGGGCTTGACATGTCTGGGTGCAGGGTGTGTCTGATTTGCAAGAATGATGAGGATGTTTGCAAGTGTTACTGGAGAGATGAGTTGTCCCCTGTTATTGAAAGTATTTTCAATGCTGATTCTCTATTGGTTGCCGCTCCGATATTTTTTTCACAGCCAACCAGCCAGTACATGGCATTGCTTGAAAGATTAATATATTCAATGGTTTCCTATGAGTCTGGCAACAAGTTCAGGGGCAAGGTCAATGTCGCTTTGTTTTACACTATCAATTATCCTATGGATTATTTTGAAAAGTCAGTCAGGCCTCACATTAAGCAATCTGAGGATTTGCTTGGAATGTTGAATGGTAAAGTTGTCATTGAGTCTTTTTCTAATATTTCAAGGAATGTTTCATCCAAATCTGATGAAGATGAGCTTAAGCTGAAAGAAGAGCAGTTTCATCATGATTTAAGTACTGTTTTTGAAATCGCTGCTGATTTGAGCAGATAATTTTCATTATTTTTTTTTGCAAAAATTCATGTATACAATTTTTAAAAATGAATACATTTATATACTGCTTCCTCGCAATATAATATTGTATACAAAAACCTAATTTGTAATACAATAATTTTAGGTGATACAATGACAAACCAAAAAAGAACCAGAAAATTCATATTCGGAAACCAAAAGTTTGGAGGATCATACACTCCAGGGGAATTCGAAATAAACTTCCCTGAAGACATGACCCGTGAAGACTTCGAAAGAATCTTCAACGAACGAATGAACTCCCTATACAAGAGAGGGCACAACCTTAAGGAGGAATTCTTCGACAATGACAAAAAAAGAAAACAGAACCTTAAGCCATTGAGCATACGCGTGAAACCCCACACGAAGGAATTCTTCAAGAACCACTCAATACTCTCCCCAAGGGAAGTCCTGGAGATGTATGAGGAATTCAACAACGGAAGCGAAGCCTTCATAAACTCATTGCTGGAAGAGGAAAAAGAACTGGAAAATGAACTAGCAGAAATACAGGAAAAACTGCACAATGCGAAACTCTTCAAGGAAAAGCTCGGTGAAATGAAACCGGACAATGGCGTTCTAACCGACCAGGACAAACTCCTAAAATTGAAACAGAAGTACGAAAGATCAGAAGTGAAGAGCATAGGCAATGAGACCTCAACAGCAAAGGCGAAAAACGATATCATAAGAGACATTCAAATATACAACACTCAAATAATAAGGGTATATGATGAGCAGGTAATCTCAATTGGAGTCTACACCAATGCGGAACCGGTCGTATACTACTTCAAAAACGAATACTCAAAAGATGATATCGCAGAAATCCTCAACCATGTCGAGGAGCACTGCAAGGAAAATGAAATCGAATTCTGCACAATGCAAAATTCACTTTTCCTTGAATAGCATATAAACCTTTTGGAAGTGTGCAGAAGCACTTTTGCACACTTCAAATACTTATATTAAAAACCATGCACATAACTACTAACCGGATTTGAATAAAATCCAGGAGACTTGGTTATTTGGGCATTTTTGTTTTGTGTTTCTGTTTTTGTGGTGATGGTTGGAAAAAAGGTTGCTGTCAATTAACCAAGTCTTCACATTTTTTTTGTATTGTTAAAGTACTTTCCCCTTATCACCTGGGCTAATGCCAGATTATGGCAATCAATCCCTGATTTTCACCTATGAACGTTAAGTAATTATTTATATGATGAAAAATTTATCTAAATGTATGACTGATTTTGAAGAAATAATAAATACCAGAAGAAGCATCAGGGAATACGCTGACAAGCAAGTCAGCGATGAAGACATCATAAAAATAATCAGGGCAGGAATGCAGGCGCTAGGATCAAGGCTCGGTGCGGAGCCATGGGAATTCGTAATCGTGAAGGATAAGGAAACACTTGCGAAACTCGGAGAAATCAAGCCACGCGTAACCAACGCACCGGTGGCAATAGTTCTTGTGGCCAACATTGAAAGGGCATTCTACAAGACAGTATGGCAACAGGACATGGGTGCAGCCGCTGAAAACATGCTTCTTGAAGCCGTCAACCTTGGACTGGGAGCACTATGGAACGGTGTGGCACCGGAAGAGGAAAGAATGAGCAAGATAGGTGCAATCATCGGTATAGATGACATAACCGAAACCAAACCGTACTGCATAATCACAATAGGATACCCTGCCGAAGGCTGGGAAAACAAGTACATGGACAAGTTCGATGAGGAAAGAATACACTATGAAAAATACTGATTATGATTTTGAAAGCGTCATAGACAGGCACAATACCGACTGCGTCAAATGGGACTGGTTCGATGATGACCTGCCGATGTGGGTGGCCGACATGGACTTCAAGGTGGCACCGGCCATCAATGAAGCCATCCTAAAACGCGCAAGACATCCCGTATACGGATATACAATAGTTTCTGATGAACTGTTTGAATCATATATGGGTTGGTGGTCTCGCAGGTACGATTTGGAAATGTCCCGTGAGGACATGGCATATGCAATGGGCGTCCACTTCGCCCAAAATTCCTTATCGCCGGTTTCCTCTGTGGAAATGGCCGTTACCGGTGTGCCCGTCAATCCTTCATTGTCAAACCACCCAAGGAAGGTGTGGCCGGTCTGCGTCACGTCTGCGGGCAGTGTGGCTCCAACGCCATAGGTATAGCCGGTTACATTCCCGCTGTTGATCGCGCCGCCATTCGTCACCAATGTGACGGTATAAGTATTCGCCGTCCATGCGCCGGTGAATTCCACGTCGTCATCGGGCATGGTGAAGGCATTGTTCGCATCCACCGTCAAAGCAGCGCCGTCTGTTTTGGTTTTTCCGCTCCACCCGCTGAACGTGTAGCCGATCAGCGTCGGCGCGGCGGCAACGGTTTGGCCAGAGCCATAAGCAACCGTGGCGCTGGCCGGAACAGCCGGCGCGCCGTCAGGCGCAGAATTGGAATAAGCATAGGAAATCGTGTGCGACCGGATACGCCATTGTGCCCAGAGCTTCAATTGATTCTCATCCAAAGCTGTATTAATAAGCAGGTTCCCCTTGTCAGCGTAGGATGTTCCGGGGTTATCCGAGGTTGGCTGGCCGACGGTGTTCCATCCGATAAAGTCATAGCCTTCCCGGGTAAAGGGATTCGCGTTCAGCGCCTTTTCTTCCCCATATTTGAAGGTCTGGGTTTGATATGTGCCCGGTTCAAAATTGGAGAAGAAGTAAACAGTGAATGGCTGCCCATCCCAGTTGGCCGTATACGTCCTCTTGCCCGTTGCAACCGATCCATCGATGGTGACTTCTGTTTGGGGCGTAGTGCCGTTGCTGCCAGTCCATCCACTAAAATTATAGAGATAGCGGGTAGGATTTGTCAGCGTGAATTTATCCACACGGGAATAAGTGGACGGATTCGCATCCGGCGGCAGAACAAGACCGCTGTTCAGATTGTATTTTATATCGTATGCAGGGGTAATCAGAAGATAA